>JAGAFI010000024.1 GCA_017612675.1 Bacteroidales bacterium | reverse complement strand
TGTATCTGGATGCTGATGGCGCCCACCACCCCTTGCCGGCAGTCTTCCGGCGTATAGTTTTTCTTGAAGAACTCCTTGAGTGTCTTGGCAATGGCTTCCCGGTATGCGGCCAGGTGCGTACCCCCGTCCCGGGTGTATTGCCCGTTCACGAAGGAGGAGATGTTCTCGCCGTAGGCATTCCCGTGCGTCAGGACGATTTCGATGTCCACGCCTTCGAGGTGGATGGGCGGATAGAGCGGCTCTTCCCCGAGGCTTTCGTTCACGAGGTCGAGCAGGCCGTTTTCGGATTTGTAGGGAACGCCGTTCAGCACCAGGGTGAGCCCCCGTTTCAGGTACGCGTAATTTTTGACCATTGTCTCCACGAAATCCATGTTGTACTGGAAATTCTTGAAGATTTTGTTGTCCGGCAGGAATTCGACGAGGGTGCCGTTCTTTTCGCTCGTTTCGAGCGTGCCGCTTTCCTGGAGTTCGCCGCATGCAAAACGCGCCCAGGCAGCGTGGCCGTCCCGGTAGGAACAGACGCGGAAATGCTGCGACAGGGCGTTAACGGCCTTGGTGCCGACGCCGTTGAGCCCGACGGATTTCTTGAATGCCTGGTCGTCGAATTTGCCGCCGGTGTTCAGGACGCTGACGGCCTTGACGACGGAGCCGAGGGGAATGCCCCGGCCGAAATCCCGCACGCATACCTGCCTGTCGGTGATATCGATGCGGATTTGCTTGCCGTAACCCATCGAGAATTCATCGATGGAGTTGTCGATGATTTCCTTGAGCAGCACATAGATGCCGTCGCCGGGATTGTTGCCGTCTCCCAGCCGGCCGATATACATGCCCGGACGCATCCGGATGTGGGATACTCCTTCCAGGGTGCGGATATTTTCGTCGGAATAGTTCACTTCTGCCATAGCTTACAAATTTAGGGCTTGTTTTGAATTTTTCCAAAAGTTATTTTCCGGCCCCTCCGTGAGGATTGTTTATCATGAAAAATCTTCATACATTTGCTGACCATCCGCTAAAGTATTCCATGATGTTCCGGCGACTGTCCGTATTGCTTCTCCTGTTCTGCCTCGGCATCTGGCCGGTGGCTGCGCAGGAGCTTTCCGCGGATGAGGAGGCATTTCTGTCAGCGGACTGGCATTGGCAGGATGTGGAACATCGCCTGCAGTGGGGGAGCGCTTCCGTGGAACTTTTCGGTGCGCGGCGGCAGATTTCCGTCGTCCGTTTCAATCCTTGCCGTGTCCGGACAGCCGTCGTCAACGATGCCGGACCCGAAGCGGACAAGACCTCTGCCCTCGCCCTGCGGCACCATGCCCGTGCCGCCGTCAACGGCAGTTATTTCGACCGGCAGGTCTGCCCGGTGACCCTGGTCGTGGAAAACGGCGTGCAGGAGGGGTGGACGATGCCCGGGGAAACGGAACGGGTCAACGGGGTCGTGGCCATCCGCGGCCGCCGGATAGACATCCTCGTGTGTGACACGTTGCAGTATCCGGCGTTGCAGGCGAAATACCGGGACCTGCTGGCAGCCGGCCCTGTCCTGCTCTGCAAGGGCGAGCAGGTCTGGACACGCGGGGAACTTGCCGGAAGTTTTTACCGGGGACATCCGCGGACGGTGGTGGGCAAAGATGCCGCCGGGCAGGTTTATTTTCTCGTCATCGACGGACGGCACGCGGGGCATGCGAAAGGCGTCACGCTTGAGGAAACCATCCGGATTGCCCGTTTTTTCGGGCTGGTGGATGCCATCAATCTGGACGGCGGCGGCTCGTCCACCCTGTGGGTGAAAGAAGCGGGCGTCCTGAATTATCCCTGTGACAACGGCGCCTTCGACCATGCCGGGCAGCGCGTCATTCCCAACATCCTGTCCGTCTCCTGGTAACGTGCGAGCGATAAGATTCCTGTTCCTGGCCTGTCTGCTCCTGCTCCCGTTTTGCCGGGTGCAGGCCCAGGCTGCCCCCGGGGAACTGGCGCTGCGTCTGCGGCGGGACGTTTCCTTTTTGTCCAGCCCGTTGCTCGGCGGGCGGCAAAGCGGAAGCCGGGGGGCGCAGGAAGCCGCCGCTTATATCCTGCGTGCTTTCCGGGCCGCCGGGCTTTCCACGTCGGTGCAGACCTACGGGCAGGACGGCAAAGTCGGCCACAACCTTGTCGGAATATGGCGGGGCAATCCCAAGCGGAGCGAATATATCGCCGTGACGGCTTATTATGACGGGCTGGGCACGCTGGACGGGCGGATGTTCCCCGGCGCGGACAGCAATGCTTCCGGCGTATCCGCCTTGCTCGCGCTTGCCGCCCGCCTGGCCGGAAGCGGGAACAATTATGTCTTCATCGCCCTGGACGGGCACAACGACGCCCTTGCGGGGGCCGCGTATTGCGCCCGTTGTCCACTCGGGAAAATATCCCTGCTGGTAAACCTCGATACGATGGGCACCACCCTTTCTCCGCCTTACACGCGGAAAGACTACCTCATTGTCCTCGGGGCGGATGCCGGGAACATCGCCTCCCTGCGCAAGGCCAATGGCCCCGGCGGCCTGCGCCTGTATTTCGACTATTACGGAAGCGACTCCTTTACGAACCTGTTCTACCGGAAACTGGGAGACCAGGCCCCGTTCCTGCGCAGCCATGTGCCTGCCCTGATGTTCACGTCCGGCATTACGCCGCACACGAACAAAGTGACGGACATGGCCGGGACACTGGACTATCCCGTTTTCGCCCGGCGCGTAGCCCTGATTGGAGACTGGCTGGAAAGCCGGCAGGGTTAAAGCCGCTTGCGGATTTCTTCCGTCTGCCGCTCGTAACCGGGTTTGCGGAGCAGGGCGAACATGTTCTTCTTGTACGCCTCTACGCCGGGCTGGTTGAAGGGATTGACGCCGAGCAGGTAAGCCGATATGCCGCAGGCGAATTCGAAAAAGAAGAACAGGGCTCCGAGCGTGCGGGCATCCAGTTGTGTGCAACAGACCTCCAGTTGGGGAACCCCGCCGTCCAGGTGGGCCAGCTGGGTGCCCAGCGCCGCCATCGCATTGCAATGCTCCACATGCTGCCCGGCAAGGTAGTTCAACTGGTCCAGGTTGTCCGCATCTTCCCCGATGATGACGCTCCGGCCTGCCTTTTCCAGCTTGAGCACCGTTTCGAACAGGCAACGGTCCCCTTCCTGGATGAATTGCCCGAGGGAGTGCAGGTCTGCCGTGAAATTGGCGGACGCGGGGTAAATCCCCTTGCCGTCCTTGCCTTCCGACTCGCCGAAAAGCTGCTTCCACCATTCCCCGAAGAAGGTGAGCTTGGGATTGTAGCTGACGAGGATTTCCACCTTTTTGCCCAGGCGTCCGTACAGGAGCCCGCGCATGGCGGCATATTGGACCGCCGGGTTCTCCACGCTCCTGACGGCGAGCGCTTCCGCTTCGCTTCCGGCACCGGCCAGCAAGGCGCGGATGTCATAGCCGGCGACGCAGATGGGAAGCAGGCCGACGGGGGAGAGTACGGAGAACCGCCCGCCCACATTGTCGGGCACGACAAAAGTCCGGTAGCCCTCGCGGGTGGCAAGCGTTTTGAGTGCGCCTTTGCTTGCATCCGTGACGGCGACAATCCGCCGGGCGGCTTCCTGGCGACCGTACTGCTTCTCCAGCAGTGCCTTGACGATGCGGAACGCCACGGCGGGTTCCGTGGTCGTGCCGGATTTGGAAATGACGATGCAGGCCGCATTGCGCTGTGGCAGCAGGTCTGTCAATTCCGCCAGGTATTCTTCCGAGAGGTTGTTGCCTGCGAAAACGATTTCAGGCGCACCTTCCGGGCGGATGAATGCATGCCTGAGCGCTTCGATGGCGCAGCGGGCGCCGAGGTAGGACCCCCCGATGCCGATGACCACGACCAAGTCCATGCCGGCGGCTTTCCATTCGTCCCGCACGGCTTCGCAGGCCGCCAGGATGGCTTCCGGGGTCTGCGTGGGCAG
>JAGAFI010000023.1 GCA_017612675.1 Bacteroidales bacterium | reverse complement strand
GGGACAGGTCCACCGTCTGGATTTCCGCCTGGTTGATGGAGGCAATCTTCCGGGTCAGCGCATCGAAGGGCTTGACAGACAGATAACTCCGGAAAGAATCCCCGTCCAGCGACACCTCCGAGAGGTTTCCGGAAGCCACCAGTTGCTGCACCCGCCGTCGGTAGTCGGAAAGTTCGCGGCGGATGCGGCTGAACTCATCGTCCACCAGTTCCAGCATGCCCGCGAGACGGCTCATGTGCCGCATGTAGATTCGGGGAATCTCCACCCCGCTCTTGTAGCCCGTATCGTGGTTCATGTTGGCCCAGGCGTGCTGGAGCACCGTGCGCATCTGCACCTCGAAGCGAATCCGGTTCAGTTCCGGATACGCCGGGTCGCTGCAGGCCGATTCGGGAATGCGGCAGATATAGTGCAGGGACAGGTAGCCGAAACTGTCGATTTCGTGGGCTTTGCGCTTGTCGATGGAGTTTTCCCAGTCGATTTCGAACAGACGTTCCAACACGGAGGCCACCTTGTCCACGTCGTCGATGTAAAAGGTGATGACGCGGATGCCGACCAAATCCGTGATGTCGAAGACGCTGCGGTACTTGCCGCCCTTGAGCCGGAGCTTGCCCGCAAGGGATGATTCCGCTTTGACGCGGTGCTCCACAGCGGCGACGATGATGCCTGCTTCTGCAAAAAACTCCTGCAACCGGGCGGGAATCATCTCCGCCATCTTCGTATAAACGGGCAGGAGGCTTTTATATTGTTCCAGTAACTGCCGGGCGTGCGGGTCGGGTCGGGTCATATCCATAAAGTGGGTATAAAGATAGGCAATTCATCTTTGCTTTCCAATACGTCTGCTGCGCATAAGCAAAAAATTTGTACCTTGCACGCACAAAATGCGCTTTTTTGATTTCCATATGTTTTCTTTCAGTTCATGGTTCTCCCCCTGCCGGCCTGACCGGTCCCGGACCGGAAAAGTCGTGCTCGTGACGGGGGCCAGCAGCGGGATTGGTTTCGAGGCAGCCTTGCGGCTGGCCCGGCAGGGACACAAAGTGTACGGGGCGGCCCGGCGGCTTGACAAGATGGCGCCGCTGCAGGAAAGCGGCGTGGTGCCGCTGCAGATGGATGTGACGGACGAGGCATCAATGCAGGCCTGCGTACAGGCCATTCTCGCGGCAGAGGGGCGCATCGACGTATTGGTGAACAATGCCGGATACGGTTATCTGGGCGCCATCGAAAACGTGCCGCTGGAAGAAGCACGGAAACAGTTGGAAGTAAACCTTTTCGGGCTGGCACGCCTGACGCAGCTCATCCTGCCCCATATGCGGGAGCGCCGCAGCGGGCGCATCATCAACCTCTCCTCCGTCGCCGGGCGGGCGGTCATCTTGTTCGGCGGCTGGTACAACGTGTCCAAATATGCCGTGGAAGCATTCAGCGACGCGCTCCGCATGGAAGTAAAGCCCTTCGGCATCCGGGTAAGCATCATCGAGCCGAGCGGCATCAAGACGCCCTGGGGCATCATCGCCGCCGACAATCTGGAAAAAAGCTCCCGGGGCTCGGCCTATGAAACGCGGGGGATGCACATGGCCGCCATGCTCCGGCGCGGCTATTCTTCCAACCTGCTCTCCCCTGCCGGGCGGGCGGCAAAGGCCATCGTCCGCGCCACCAACGCATCGCGCCCGCGCATCCGTTACCGCACAGGGGCCGGTGCCGGCACGCTCATTTTCCTGCACGCAAACCTGCCCTCCCGCTGGTGGGATGCCATCGCGGGCCTGCCTGGAAAATAGCAGCGACTATTTTGCAAACTGCGCTTTCAGCCGTTCTATCTTTTCGTCGGCATCGGCGCCTTTCGCCCCGAAGTAGAACTTGATTTTAGGTTCGGTACCGGAGGGGCGGACGGACACCACATCCCCCGCCTCGTCGAAGAATTGCAGCACGTCGGATTTCGGCTGTCCGGTCCTTTCCGGCTCCATATAGTCGATGACCCGGCAGACCGGGGAACCGCACAACTCCCGCGGAGGATTGCTGCGGAAAGCCGCCATCATCTCCCGGATTTCCTCCGCCCCGCGGATGCCCTTGCGGACCACGCTGACAAGCCCTTCCTTGCGGTAGCCGAACTCGTCATAAATCCGCTGCATCAACTGGTAGAGGGTAAGTCCCTGGTCTGCAGCCCATGCCGCACATTCCGCGAGCATCATGCAACTGACCTGTGCATCCTTGTCCCGCACAAACTGCCCGACGTTGAAGCCGTAACTCTCTTCCCCGCCGCAGACGAACTCCTCCCCGTCCTGTTCCCGGGCTTTCACCACTTCGGCGATATACTTGAAGCCGGTAAGCACGTTATATACGGGTACGCCGAACCTGCGGCAGATATCCGAAATGAGTTCAGTCGTCACGATGGTCTTGACGACATATTTCCCCGCCCCGAGGGTGCCGAGTTCCCGCCTGCGGGTCAGGATGTAATACGTCAGCATCGACGCGGTCTGGTTGCCGTTGAACAGCACCAGCTGTCCGGCATCGTCCCGGACGGCAATGCCCATCCGGTCGGCGTCGGGGTCGGTACCGATGACGATATCCGCGCCCGTCTCCTCCGCTTTTGCCAAGGCCATTTTCAAGGCCGCCGGCTCTTCGGGATTCGGGGAGACCACCGTCGGGAAATCCCCATCAGAAATGTCCTGTTCGGGGACATGGATGATATTCGTAAAACCCTTGCGGCGCAAAATCTCCGGTACCAGGCGCACCCCGCAGCCGTGCAGGGGCGTATAGACGATTTTGATGTCCCCGTGCCGGGCGCAGGATTCCGGGCTGAGCGAGAGGGACAGCAAGTCGGACAGGTATCGCTCGTCCACTTCCC
>JAGAFI010000022.1 GCA_017612675.1 Bacteroidales bacterium | reverse complement strand
CATAAGAAAGGTCAAATATACATCTTTTCTGCGGACAGCACAAGGATTTTTCCGTCCCGGACGCAGAATTGGATGTCCCGGCCTGCCCAGCGGAGGCCATACCGGCGCCCGGCATCGTCAGCGTGGTAGGCCGGTCGCGGGTCCTGGGCAAGCAGGGCCCCGAGGATGGCCCTTTCTTGTTCCGGGATGCTGTCGCGTACGGCGGAAAAATCCACGGGCAGCGTTTCCCACGGTACTTCGTCGGTAAAACCGCCCCGGGCATCCGGCCTGGCGTCCGCATACGGGAGGTAGGGCTTGATGTCATAGATGGGCGTTCCGTCTGCCAAATCCGCGCCGCCCACCAGCAGTTCTCCCGTCCGGATTGCCAGCAGGCGGACGCAGGAAAGCCCGATGGGATTGGGCCGGAAAGGGGAGCGGCTGGCGAAAACCCCGACGCGGGTATTGCCGCCTAACCGCGGGGGGCGTACCGTCAGTTTGTCCGCCGTTCCCGCCGGCGCCGGGTTGTGGGAGAATCCCCACAGCAGCCAGATGTGGTCGAAGCCCGCCAGTCCGCGGATGGCATCCGGGCCGTCGAAAGGCGTTGTGAAACGGACCGTTCCCTGCAGTTCGGGTACGAGCCCGGCCTGGCGCGGAAGGCCGAATTTCCCCTGCAAGGGGACGTGGTACCAGGCGACGGGGTTAATCTCCATCGGCTTCGGCGGCATAGCGGGTGAACACTTTCTGAAACGCTTCGCGGTATTGGCTGGCGAGCGGCTCCGCACTGGGAGAATCAAGGGTCAGGGGATTGATGGGTTTTCCGTTCACCCAAATCCGGAAATCCAGGTGCGGCCCGGTGGAGCGTCCGGTAGAGCCCACATAGCCAATCAGCTGCCCCTGCCGCACCTTGCTGCCCTGCCGGATGCCGGAGGCGAAGCGGGACAGGTGCAGATACGCGCTTTCGTAGCCTTTGACATGCTTGATTCTGATGCGGTTGCCGCCGCCGTTCCCGTCCCAGCCGCAGAGCGTTACGGTGCCGTCTCCGATGGCATGTACCGGCGTTCCCGTCGGGGCGGCGAAATCCACGCCGGTATGCGGCCGCACCTGTCCGGTGACGGGATGCTTGCGGGCATAACTGAACCGGCTGCTGACGCGGTTGTATTTGAGCGGTGCCTTGAGAAACATCCGCCGCAGGCTTTCTCCGTCCTGCCCCCAGTAAGCCGTTCCTTTGTCCGTGGTGAAACGCACGGCATCCACGCGGTGGCTGCCGGAACTGTACCGGCAGTAATGGACGGTGTCGATGGAAACTTCCTCCCCCTCGCACAGGCTGCGGTCATAAATGATTTGGAAGCGGTCGCCGGGTTGGAGGGTGAAGAAATTGACGCTCCACTGGTAGATGTCCGCCACGGTCATCAGCAGGTTCGGCGAGCCGCCGGCCTCCGTCATGTCTGCCCACAGGGAATTCCGCAGGGTGACGTCCAGCACTTTGTGTTCCTGCACCGTGGGGCGGTCATAGCGCCAGAGGGCGAGCGAGTCGCTGCATTGGAACACGGTCGCCCGCACTTTGTCATGGTGATAGACGACATAGCGCAGCCGGGTATCCAGGGAGTCGCGGTCGTAATAGGCTTCAATGGCATTGCCGGCCCGCATTTTCCGCACGTCGAACAGGGTGTCGCAACGCATCGTGAGCACATGGCTGTCGGTGGCGTTCATCCCGAGGCGCGTGAGCAGGGTGGACAGGTTTTCACCGTTTTTCAGGGTCAGGGAATCCGCCCGGTAATCTTCCGGCAGGAAACCCATGGCGGGTCGGGGGGCGACGGTTTCTTCCGCTGCCGTATCCGAGGGCTCTTCCGAAGCATGGCAGCCCGGCAGCAGGAGGAAGGTGGCAAGGAGTACGGGCAAGAATCGGGATGGCTGTTTCATGGCGCTGGGGTGGTCTGTGTCAGAAAATATAATTCAAGGATATGAAAAGTCCGAGGGGGCCGTCATCTTTCCGGAACGCTTTTCCGGCTTCGATGGACAGGATGAAATTCTCGTCGAGCCCGCCTTTGAACCCGAGTCCGGCGCTCATGTGGGGGCGGCAGGCTTCGCGACGCAGGTCGGATACCGCAACCTGCTTATAGGCGGCCTGTTCCTGCAGGCGATACGGCTGGACGACGCAGCCGATGTCGAAAAACGGATTGATGCCGAAATAGAAACTGTGGTCCGCTATTTCCCATTCCCACAGGCGCATCCGAATTTCGAAATTGCCCCATGCCACCCCGTCTCCCACCAGCCGTCCGCCGAGGATGCCGCGCAGGGTGTTGACCCCGCCCAGGCCTTCGGATGTGGGCTGTTTCAGGGTGAGTGCCGCGATGCCGGACTGGATATAGAAAGGGGGCGCTCCCGCCAGCGTTCCCTGGTAGGCGAGGTGGTAGGCGAGCGTCAGCCACGCAGGGCCCGGCGTGAGGTAATGCCGCCAGTGGGCGGCGAGTTTGAGGTAGCCGTAGCCTTTGCCGCTGAAATCCGGTGCGCCGATGAGGTAGGTCTCCGCAGCGATGCCCCGGGTCGGGGAAGGTTCGAAATCCCGCGTATCGTAGGAGATGCCCGCTTTGCCTTCCGTGACCCATCCCTGCGTTTCGTCGTCCCGAATCAGGCCCGCCTGCCGGTAATCGGCATACAGGGTGGGGCTGTCCTTGAATTTCTCGAAATGAAGCTCGTCCATGGCATAATGCCATGCCGCAATGCCGGCGATGTACTGGAATCCCCCGCCGATTTTCCCCTGGACCGCCACGAGGATGCGGAGCATGTCGCGCTGCATGCTGTAATAAGCCGTACCGTTCCGCCGGTCCCGTCCTTCGTCGTAGGGCTCGCAGCCGTTGAAGCCGTAAAAGGCATACAGGGGGTCGTGCAGCCATGTGGCGGAAGCGGACAGGCGGGTGCCGGGTATCAGGTATTCTGAGTCGTATTCCACGTCAGCCGCGAACATGCCCCGGGTGAAATAGGACCCTTCTGCATGGAAGCGGTGCCGGTAATCCGGAAATATGCCGGGATTTTTCCCGTAGTCGTAAATCTCCGCGAAGGCGCCTATCTGGAAGCCGAGGTCGGAGTTGTAGCTCAGGATGGGAAACGGCGACACATGCCAGCCTTCCTTGCTGCGAGTCTGCCTGTCCATGGCGCGGTAATCGTCCCGGGTCAGCGGCGCGGGCACGGAGGACGGGAGCGCCTGCCGGGTCGTATCGTCGCAGCACCGCTGCGGTGCGGGGGGCAACGAATCGGACAGGGCGGTCTGGAGGCCCAGAACAGCGACAAGAAGCGCGGCGGACAGCATGCTTCTTATTTGATAAGGTTGCCCAATAAACTTCTGGTGAGGGTGCGCAGGGCACTGGACGTGGCATTTGTAAGGGCTTTGGATGCGATGTTTTTGCCGGTCGTGCTTTTGCTCTTTTTACCGGTTACGGTGTTGGCGACTGCCGTGCCGGCGCTGCGGGTAACGCTGGTCAGGGCCGCGCTGAGCGCCGCCGAGAGGACGGCGCCACCGATTTTGGCTGCCTTGCTTCCCTTGTTTGCCGGACTGTCCTTGCCCTTCCCTTTTGCCGGCGCGGGGGCTTCTGCCTGTTGCTGTGCCGCTGCCGCCAGTAATTCGTAGGCGGATTCCCGGTCGATGGCCTGGTCGTATTTGGCGGCTTCCGCCGTGCCTTGCATCAGGGCCGTGCGCTGGTCCTTCGTAATGGCGCCGATTTGGCTCAGGGGATATAGCATCCGCGCCCGTTGTACGATGGCCGGTGCTCCTTTCTCATCGAGGAAACTGACGAGGGCTTCGCCGGTTTCCAGGCTCGTAATGGCGTTTTCCGTCTGGAAAGCGGGATTGGGCCGGAATGTTGCGGCAGCAGCCCGCACGGCTTTCTGGTCGCGGGGTGTATAGGCGCGCAAGGCGTGCTGGACGCGATTGCCGAGCTGCCCGAGGATGCTGTCTGGAATGTCCGTCGGATTCTGGGTGATGAAATAGACCCCCACGCCTTTGCTCCGGATGAGCCGGACCACTTGTTCGATTTTGCTGACCAGGGCCGGGGCCGTGTCCATGAAGAGGGTGTGTGCTTCATCGAAGAAAAATACGAGTTTCGGCAGCGGGGTGTCGCCGACTTCCGGCAAAGTGGCATACAGGTCGGAGAGCAGCCACAGCAGGAACGTGGAATAGAGCTTGGGTGCCAGCATGAGCCGGTCTGCTGCCAAGATGCTGATGAGCCCTTTTCCGTCTTCCTGCTGTATCAAGTCCCGGATGTCGAAGGCCGGCTCGCCGAAAAAGGCATTGCCGCCTTGGTTTTCCAGGCTGAGCAAGGCACGCTGGATGGCTCCGATGGAGGCGGATGTAATGTTGCCGTAGCGGGAGCGCAGTTCGGAAGCATGCGCTTCCAGTTCAGCGAGCATGGCCCGGAAATCCTTGAGGTCGATGAGCAACAAACCCCGTTCATCCGCTACGCGGAAAAGAATATCCAGGATGCCGCTTTGGGTATCGTTGAGTTCCATCAGGCGGCTCAGCAGTTGCGGCCCCATGTTCGAAACGGTGCTGCGCATCGGATGCCCTTGCTGGCCGAAGACATCATAGAAACGGACGGGACAGGCACTGAACGCCGGGGCGCCCAGGCCGAATTCCGCCCGTCGCTTCTCGATGAAGCTGCTGCCGTGTCCCGGCTGACTGATGCCGGACAGGTCGCCTTTCATGTCGGCGAGGAAGCAGGGGACGCCGGCGGCACTGAAAGTCTCTGCCAGTACTTGCAGGGAAACGGTTTTGCCGGTACCGGTGGCGCCGGCGATCAAGCCGTGCCGGTTGGCCATCCTGCCGCAGATGCTGATGGGTCCTTCGGGACCATGGGCGACATAGAGCCCGTGGGTGGAATCGAACATGCTTGGGTATTTTTCTTTTGGGATTACAAATGTATTCATTTTTTCTTTATCTTTGCGTCCGAGTTGAACCAATTACCCTTTTATGGTCAGAAATGAAGAAACTATTTTTATCGATCCTGGCAACAATGCTTGCCTGGCCTCTGTTCTGTCAAGAGGCTGACACGCTCGGTAGAAACGCCGAGGTGGTGGTGATAACCCGTCTGGAGTGCAACCCCAGTTTCACGACAGGAGAAAAACCCGGTTACGACCTCGGCCTGTCTTCATTTTACACGAATTTCGATATTCCCCTCAGCCCCCATGTGGATTTCTTCATGAGCAACCACTGGGTGGCTTCCGGTATCCCGTCCAGCCGTTTCGGGGAAGCCACGGCGGATTTGTACCGCCACTCGTTCCGCAGCGACGAGAGCGACTGGCTGGACTTTTTCTATTTCGATTTCCATTTTGACAACTGGTCTTTCCGCATCGGCAAGGAAACGATGTATATGGGGGGCTTTGAATTCGACCCCTATGATTACGAGTGCCACCTGCCCCTGCTGTCCACGTTCTGGAATGACATGAGCGCCTACCAGTGGGGCGGCAGCGTGACCTACACCACCCCCAGCGAGATGACGTCGTTCAGCCTGAAGGCATCGACCTCGCCTTACGGGGAATATCCCTTCGCTTCCGGTCTTTTTGCCGCCGGGGCGCAGGTGACGGGGGACTACGGTCCTTTCTCCGGCATCTGGTCCGTGACGGGCATGGATCGCGGGGACGGCGGCTGGCAGTGGGTGGTTTCGCTCGGCCAGCAGCTTGCGCTCGGCGAGGACTGGACCCTGGGCCTCCATTACCAGAATGCCGTCGGCGGATGTACCAAGGCGGAGCAGGATACCTGTTGTGAATATGGCCATACGGCTTATGCCACGGTGAATTACGCGCCTTTCGACTGGCTGGACATCGATGCCAAATGCGTGTACGAATATTCCCAATGGTATGAAAGCGTACTGGCCGGCGCAGCGTTGAATTTCTATCCCCTGACAGATTCGCAGGATTTGCGCCTGCACTTGGCAGGGGCGTACGATACGTTCTTCAAGACGGTTACCGTGTCTGTCGGGGCCCTCTGGCAATTCCATATTCCGTTCCTGAAAAACAGACGATAACGGGATGGCGAAAGAGGTGATTATCGACATCCGGCACCTGAGCAAGTCCTTCGGCGGCGTCAAGGTGCTCGATGACATTCATTTTTACGTGCGGAAAGGGGAGTTTATCACGCTGCTGGGGCCTTCGGGCTGCGGCAAGACGACCCTGCTGCGGCAGATTGCCGGTTTCGTCGCCCCGGACGAGGGACAGATTCTCCTCGACGGAAAGGATATTTCAGAACTTCCGCCCTACAAGCGCCCCCTGAATACCGTTTTCCAGCGCTATGCGCTCTTCCCGCACCTGGATGTCTATGACAACATCGCCTTCGGACTGAAACTGAAAGGCGTCCCGGAGGCGGAAATCGAAAAGCGGGTCAAGAAGATGCTGAAAATGGTGTCGATGACGGATTATGAGGACCGTTTTGTGGATTCCCTTTCCGGCGGCCAGCAGCAGCGCGTGGCGATTGCCCGGGCGCTGGTGAACCAGCCCAAGGTGCTGCTCCTCGACGAGCCGCTTGCCGCCCTTGACCTCAAGATGCGCAAGGACATGCAGATTGAGCTCAAGGAAATGCACCGCAAGCTTGGCATCACCTTCATCTATGTCACGCACGACCAGGAGGAGGCCCTGACCCTGTCCGATACCATCGTGGTGCTCAACGAGGGGCGTATCCAGCAAATCGGTACGCCTACCGACATTTACAACGAGCCCTGCAATTCCTTCGTGGCCGACTTCATCGGGGAATCCACCATCCTGAACGGCACGATGGTCCGGGACCGGCGGGTGTCGTTCCTCGGGCACGAATTCGACTGCGTGGACGAGGGCTTCGGCGAAAACGTTCCCGTGGACGTGGTGATTCGTCCCGAAGACGTGTATATCATGAACCAGCAGGAGGGTGCGCAGTTCAGCGGCGTCGTGAAGTCGTGTACCTTCAAGGGCGTGCATTATGAGATGTTCGTGGATACCGACTGCGGCTATGAACTGATGGTGCAGGATTACAATGCCTTCGAGCCCGGCGCCACCGTGGGGCTGCTCATCCGGCCCGGGGATATCCAGGTGATGAAAAAGGAACGGGTATGCAACACCCTTCCCGCCGTGGTCGTGGACGCGACCCATGTCGGGATGCTGGACGCCGTTTTCGCGTGCCCGCCCTGCGATTTCCCCAAAGGAACGCCGGTGGACGTGACCGTGCCTTTTGACAAGGTGGAACTGCTGGACCACAAGGAAGACGGCACCGTGGCGGGGGAAGTGCATTTCCTCCTGTACAAAGGCGACCATTACCACCTGACCGTGCGGACGGATTCGGGCGGTCGTCTCTATGTGGATACCCACGACATCTGGGACAAAGGCGATATCGTGGGCGTCAATATCGCTCCGCAGGATATGCAAATCACCCGGCGAGATGACCAAGCGCAGTAACTGGAGCATTCCGTATCTGGTTTTCCTGATTCTGTTCGTGGTGCTGCCGCTCCTGCTGGTGGTCTTGTATGCTTTCCAGGGGGCGGACGGGCGTTTCACCTTTGCGAACATCACCCGCTTTTTCGGCGATGCCGATGCCCTGGGCACCTTTGCGCTGTCCATCGAAGTCGCCATCGAGAATACCTTGCTCTGCATCCTGCTCGGTTATCCCGCCGCATGGATTCTGTCCAACCGCCAACTCAACCGGAGTGCCGTCATCATCGTCCTCTTCATCCTCCCGATGTGGATAAACGCCCTGATGCGCACGCTGGCGACGGCGGAACTCTTTACCATGTTGGGCTTTACGCTTGGCAAGGGGACGCTCCTTTTCGGCATGGTCTATGACTACCTCCCGTTCATGATTTATCCCATCTACAACATCCTGGACAAGATGGATAAATCGTATGCGGAGGCGGCACAGGACCTGGGGGCGACGCCCTGGCGGGTGTTCTGGAAAGTGACCGTGCCCCTGTCGCTGCCGGGCGTGGCCAGCGGCGTGCTGATGGTTTTCATGCCCACGGTTTCCACCTTTGCCATTTCCGAGTTCCTGACCAACAACAAAATCAAGCTGTTCGGTACCATCATTTCGGAAAACATCAATTCCTCGATGTGGAACTACGGCGCGGCCTTGGCATTTATGATGTTGATTATCATCGGCATTACCTCGCTGCTGTCGGGGGATGACGAAAAAGCGGCGGAAGGAGGGCTCCTGTAAGCGATGAAGAAGTTCCTTGCCCAGGCCTACATCTGGCTGCTGCTGTTCCTGCTGTACGCCCCGCTTTTTTTCATCGGCATTTTTTCCTTCACGGAATCGAAGGTGCTCGGCAACTGGACGGGGTTCTCCACCAACCTGTACGGGAACCTGTTCACCGGTGCGACGCAGGGGAGCCATGCCTTGCTGCTGGCCATCGAGAACACCCTGCTGATTGCCTTCCTCGCGGCCCTCGTATCCATGTTTCTCGGGACGGTGGCGGCCATCGGCATCCACAACCTGCGGGGACGCCGGAAGAAGGCGATGACGTTCCTGAACAGCATTCCGATGATTAACCCGGACGTGATTACGGGTGTCTCGCTCTTCCTGCTGTTCGTGTTCCTGCATTTCAGCCAGGGTTATGTCACGGTGGTGCTCGCCCATATTTCGTTCTGCACCCCCTATGTGGTGCTGAGCGTGCTGCCGAAACTGACGCAGATGAACCCGAACATTTACGAAGCGGCCCTCGACCTCGGCGCCACCCCGGCACAGGCCCTGCGCAAGGTCCTGCTGCCGGAACTGAAACCGGGCATGATATCCGGTTTCATCCTCGCGTTCACGATGTCCCTCGACGATTTCGCCGTGACCTTCTTTACCCGGGGCACCATCGGGCTCGATACCCTTTCGACCTATATTTATACGGACGCCCGCAAAGGGGGCCTGACCCCGGAACTGCGCCCGCTGAT
>JAGAFI010000021.1 GCA_017612675.1 Bacteroidales bacterium | reverse complement strand
TGTTTGACCGTTTGCTTCGGCGCTTTCTGCCGGAGGGGCGGAACGGGGTGTAGCGCAGTTGGCTAGCGTACCACGTTCGGGACGTGGGGGTCGTCTGTTCGAGTCAGATCATCCCGACAGGCATCCGGCAGAAACCTGCCGGATGCCGTTGTTATAGGCGGGTGCCCGTGCCCGGGAAGGCCGGGCCGCCCGCATCGGTCCGGTATCCGGGACAAAACTTTGAAATTTCCGGATAAAAAAGTATTTTTGCATACTTATAGGCAAAAAGGATAACCTGAATATGATGAATTATCGCGTTCTGTTGTTGGCCGCCGGGCTTTCCGCCCTGCTCGTTTCCTGTGCAAAGCCGGCCAAAATCGCTTATTTCCAAGACGCTGCGGAGAATTACAGCACGGTGGACGTGCATCCCCGGCAGATTCGGCTCCAGCCGGAGGACAAAATCAGCATCATCGTCAACTGCAAGGACCAGAAACTGACGAACCTCTTCAACCTGCCGTTTGTCAGCCGCCGCATCGGGGATCAGGGCGATTCCAATTCGAACATTTCGGCGCAGGGCATATCCGGTTATACGATTGACGCCAACGGGGAGATTGATTTCCCCGTGGTCGGAAAAATCTCCGTCGGGGGCCTGACCCGGGAAGAAGTCGCGGCGCGGGTGAAGCAGGAACTCGAGTCCCGGGACCTTGTCAAGGACCCCGTCGTGACGGTGGATTTCATGAACCTGACCGTTTCCCTGATGGGGGAAGTGGCCCGTCCGGGCCGCTATACCCTGACCCGCGACCATGTGACGGTGCTGGATGCCATTGCGATGGCCGGCGATTTGACCATTTTCGGCAAGCGGGAGAACGTGATGGTCATCCGGGAGAAGGACGGCAAGCAGCAGACATACCGCATCAACCTCCTTTCCGCGGAGGAAGTGGCCCAGTCGCCTGCCTATTACATCCAGCAGAACGACAAGATTTATGTCGAGCCCAACAACATGCGCAAGCGCCAGTCCACGGTGAACGGCAACAATGTCCTGAGCACGTCGTTCTGGATTTCCCTGGCCTCCCTGGCCGCCACCGTCGTCAATACGATTATTATAGCCACGCGATAATATGGCAGACATCAACCGACAGCTGACATCTTCCCAGACGGAGTTCGTCAACATCACGGACTTCATCCTGGTGTGCCTTTCCAAATGGTATTGGTTTGTGATTTCCGTCATCATCTGTATGGGAATCGCTTCTTTCCACATTTTAAGCACCCCGAAGATTTATTCCCGCTATGCCACCATCCTGATTAAGGAAACGGGCATACGCCGTAGCGCCAACGATTTGGAATCGATGCTGAGTGTCAACGGCCTGTCCCAGAACAGTTCCAAACTGGCCAATGAAATCATCGCCTTCCAGTCTCCCGACCTGATGCGGGAGGTGGTGCGCCGCCTGAATCTCGACTACAGCTATGCCATGCCCGGGCGCTTCAAGGAATATGCCCTGTATGGGACCACCCTGCCGGTCAAGGCCGTTCTGCTGGATTTCCCGAACAGGGCCTCTTTCGAACTGAAGCCCCAGTCGGATTCCACCTTCCTCCTTTCCAATCTGGTTTTTGTCCGCAACGCGGAAGAGCATAAGCACAAAGAGGTATATTCCGGCCATGTGGGAGATACGCTTGACACAGAAATCGGGCGCATCGTCATCCAGCCTGCCGCCGCTTTCGCCCGTTTCAAGAACACCCCCGTCATTGTGCGGCACAGTGGCATCGGGACGGCGACCGCGGCATTCAACCGCCGGCTGACGGCAAAAGCCGTGGATATGAAGAACTATTCCGACGTGCTCAACCTGATCATCTCGGACGAATCCACGCAACGGGCGGAAGATGTGCTGAATACCGTCATTTCGGTATATAACGAGAACTGGGTGGAAGACCGCAACAAAGTGGCCATCAGCACCTCCAATTTCATTCAGGACCGCCTGACGGCCATTGAACGCGAACTGGGCAGCGTGGACAGCGATATCTCTTCATTCAAGAGCCGGAACGTAATCCCGGATGTCGCGGCGGTTTCCAATATCTACCTGTCGCAGACGGCGGAGAATACCAGGGCCATCCAAAACCTTGACAACCAGCTGTATGCCGTCAAATATGTGCGGACCTACCTGTCCAGCAACACGGAGCCGGGACAGCTGATTCCGGCCCCGGCAAGCCTGAACAATTCGCCGGTTTCTGCGGAAATCGCCCGTTACAACGATTTGCTGCTGGAACGGAACAACCTCGCGGCCAGTTCATCCGAGCGGAACCCGCTGGTCATCGACCTGGATGTGAGCCTGACCTCGATGCGCAATTCCATCCTCAATTCCATCGATACGCAAATCAATACGTTGCAGGCACAAATCAGCAACCTGCAGCGCACCGAGCAAAAAGTTACTTCGCGCCTGGCCGATAATCCCAACCAGGAAAAATTCCTGCTCAGCGTGGGCCGCCAGCAGAAAGTCAAGGAATCCCTGTACCTGTACCTGTTGCAGAAACGCGAAGAGAATGAGCTCTCGCAGGCGTTCACCGCCTACAACACCCGCACCATCACCACGCCTACAGGCAGTTCCGCCCCCGCCTCTCCGCAGGCCAACCGGATTTTCCTCGTCGCGCTGGTGCTGGGTCTGTTCTTCCCGCTGGTCCTGATTTATCTGCACGAAACCTTCAATACCAAGATTCGTGGCCGCAAAGACCTGGAGAACCTGCCGATTCCGTTCCTGGGAGAGATTCCGCAGTATTATGTGCCCGGCCAGCGCCGGCCATGGTTCCCCTGGAAGAAACCGGTCAGCATCAATTCTATTGTGGTGGAACATGCGAAACGGGATACCGTCAACGAGGCTTTCCGGGTGCTGCGTACCAACCTGGAGTTCATCTCGAAGGGCGAGTGGCACCAGATTATCGACATTACCTCGTTCAACCCGGGGTCCGGTAAGACTTTCACGGCCATCAACCTGGCGGTGGCCCTGTCCATCAAGCATCTCAAGGTGCTGGTGGTGGATGCGGACCTGCGCCGTTCTTCTTTGTCCGCGTATGTCAATTCCCCGAAAGTCGGCCTGACCGATTACCTCATCAATTCCGTGTCCGATATCCAGAGCGTCATCGTGCATCCCGAAGGGCACCCCGAACTGGACGTCATCCCGGTGGGTACCGTGCCGCCGAATCCGACGGAACTGATTGGCGACGAGCAGTTCGCCGAATTGCTCAAGGAACTGCGCGACCAATATGACTTCATCCTCGTGGACTGCCCGCCTATCGACATCGTGGCAGATACCCAGATTATCTCCGAGATTGCCGACCGGACGGTTTTCCTCATCCGTTCCGGTTTGATGGAGCGTTCCATGCTCAAGGAACTGAACGAAATCTACGAGCAGGAACGGTTCAAGAATATGGCGATGGTGCTGAACGGTACCATCGAAGGATCCACCTTGTCCAGGTCGCGTTATGGCTATGGCTACGGCTACGGTTCCTATTACGGCTATGGCTACGGCTACGGGGAGAAGAAGAAGTAGCGTCACCGACCTGCACTGGTATGTCGCGTATGTGAAGAGCTGCCAGGAACGGAAAGTGGCGGAGGCGCTCGGCAATATGGGCGTCGGATACTATCTGCCGGTGCAGCGGGAAGTCCATCAGTGGAGTGATCGCAAGAAAATCGTGGCCCGTCTGGTGCTTCCCCGGATGATTTTCATCCGGACGACCGAAGCCGGACGGCTCGGCCCGATGCGGGTCATCCCCGGATTGCTGCGCTATATGTCGAACAAGGGGCCGTACAACCCCGTCATCATCCGGGATGCGGAAATGGAATCGTTCCGGGCGATGGTTGAGCACAGCGGACGGAATGTGTCGATGAATGGGGAAGCACTTGTGCCGGGAGACCGTGTGCGGATTGTACACGGTCCGCTGACGGGGTATGAATTTGAATTGGTCAGCATCGGGGATGCCCGTTGCCTGGGTGTCCGGCTCGGTTCGTTGGGATATGCGACGATGGACTTGTCGGCGGATGCGCTGGAAAAGATATAGGGTATGAATATATTGGTGACAGGAGCGAATGGCCAGTTGGGAACGGCGATGCGGGCGGTGTCGGCGGGCTCTTCGGACCACTACCTGTTCACGGATGTCGCGGAACTGGATATTACCTCGGAAGAAGCGGTTTTGTCCATGGTGGAAGCCCGGCACATCGATGCCATCGTGAACTGCGCCGCATTTACCGATGTGGAAGGGGCGGAAGACCGGCCGGAACTGGCGGAACGCCTCAATGCGGAGGCCGTCGGCATCCTGGCGGCTGCAATGCGCAAAGCGGGAGGCCTGCTGGTGCATATCAGCACCGATTACGTGTTCGGCAAGGAACCGTACAACACGCCCTGCCGGGAAGAGCGCAGCGGAACGCCGACGGGGGTGTACGGACTGACGAAACTCCATGGCGAGCAGCGGGTACTCTCCAGCGGCTGTGCATACCTGATTGTCCGGACGGCGTGGCTGTACAGCGAAGTCGGCAAGAATTTCGTGCGGACGATGCTGCGCCTGACCGCTGAAAAGCCCTCGCTCCGGGTGGTGTTCGACCAGGTCGGCACGCCCACGTATGCGCGGGACCTGGCGGCGGCGCTTTACCATATTCTGTCCGGACGTCTCTACCGGGGCCATTCCGGCATTTACCATTATTCCGACGAAGGTGTGTGCAGCTGGTATGATTTCGCCCGTGCCGTCGCCCGTTTGAGTGGCCACGATGCCTGCGACATCCGGCCCTGCCATTCTTCGGAGTTTCCGTCCAAAGTCGTCCGTCCGGCCTATTCGGTCCTCGACAAGACGAAAATCAAGGAGACTTTCGGCGTGTCGGTGCCCTACTGGCTGGACAGTTTGCAGGAATGTGTGAAAAATTTGCTTGAAACCACATAGTATGAAAGGCATTGTATTGGCGGGGGGAAGCGGGACGCGCCTGTACCCGATTACCAAAGGGGTCAGCAAACAGTTGCTGCCCATTTATGACAAGCCGATGGTGTATTATCCCATCAGCGCCCTGATGCTTGCGGGTATCCGGGACATCCTCATCATTTCCACCCCGCAGGATTTGCCCGGTTTCCGCCGCCTGCTCGGGGACGGCTCGGACTATGGCGTCTGTTTTTCCTATGCGGAGCAACCCTCTCCGGACGGCTTGGCGCAGGCTTTTCTCATCGGTGAATCGTTCATCGGCGACGATGCCGTCTGCCTGGTCTTGGGTGATAATATTTTCTATGGTTCCGGTTTTACGCAACTGTTGCGGAATGCGGTGGCGGATGCCGAACAGAACGGCAAGGCGACGGTGTTCGGCTATTGGGTGAACGATCCGGAGCGCTATGGCGTAGCGGAATTCGACCGGGATGGCAACTGCCTCAGCATCGAGGAAAAACCTGCGCGGCCCAAGAGCAATTATGCCGTCGTAGGGCTGTATTTCTATCCCAACAAGGTGGTGGACGTGGCGAAGCAAATCAAGCCCTCCGCCCGCGGGGAACTGGAAATTACGTCGGTCAACCAGGCGTTCCTGTCGGACGGGGAACTGAAAGTGCAGGTGTTCGGACGGGGCTTTGCGTGGCTGGATACCGGCACGCACGATTCCCTTGCGGAGGCCTCCACTTTCGTAGAAGTCATCGAAAAGCGGCAGGGGCTCAAAATCGCCTGTCTGGAAGGCATCGCTTACCGGCAGGGCTGGGTCGGGGCTGACAAATTGCGGGCGTTGGCCGCGCCGATGATCAAGAACCAATACGGGCAGTATCTGCTGAAAGTGATAGACGAGGTGAAATGAAAGCGATTTTGATTACCGGCGGTGCCGGCTTCATCGGCTCGCACGTGGTGCGGCTGTTTGTGAACAAATATCCGGACCTCCGGATTGTCAACCTGGACAAGCTGACCTATGCCGGCAACCTGGCGAACTTGCGCGACGTGGAGGACAGGCCCAATTACCGTTTCGTCAAAGCGGACATCTGCGATTTCGAGCAGGTATATGCCCTGATGCAGGAAGAACGCATCGGCGGCGTCATCCACCTGGCGGCGGAGAGCCACGTGGACAGGAGCATCAAGGACCCGTTCACCTTCGCACGGACCAACGTGCTGGGGACCTTGTCCCTTTTGCAGGCCGCCCGCTTGTATTGGGAAAGCCTGCCGGAGGGGTATGCCGGAAAGCGTTTTTATCACATCAGCACGGATGAGGTGTACGGTGCCCTTTCCATGAGCCGTCCGGAAGGCGTGCAGCCGCCTTTTTCCACGAAAGCTTCTTCCGGCGAGCACCATCTCGCCTATGGCGAGGATTTCTTCCTCGAAACGACCAAATACCAGCCCCACAGTCCTTACAGCGCGTCCAAGGCGTCTTCCGACCATTTCGTCCGGGCTTTTCACGATACGTACGGAATGCCGACCATCGTGACGAACTGCTCCAACAATTATGG
>JAGAFI010000182.1 GCA_017612675.1 Bacteroidales bacterium | reverse complement strand
GTTCGCCACGCCGTCGATCAGCGAGGGAAGCGGCTTGTTGCCGAGGGCGAACGCCTCGATGCGGCCCATCACGATGCAGTTCGTGATAATCAGGCCGATATAGACGGACAACTGCTTGTCGATGGCATAGGTGCCCTCGCCGGCTTTGAGAATCTGGTCCACGAGGATGACCATCATGGCGACCACCACCAGTTGGATGATGATGCGGACGCGGTTGGGGATGTTGTTCCGCAGCAGGGAGCAGATGAGGCTGGAAAGCCCCGTGACGATGATGACGGACAGGGCCATCACGAGTGCTCCCTTGAGCTGGACCGTAACGGCGAGCGAAGAGCAGATGCCGAGCACCAGGACGGTAATCGGGTTGCCCTTCAGGATGGGATTGAGAATGGTATCTTTCAGTTTCATCTTCTATTCCTCCGCTGTTTTATCTTGTTTGCAGCAGGAATGTCCGGCCTTCTGGCAGGGCGCTTCCCCGTTTTGATGGCCACAGCAGGGCGTACCGTCCGCGTGGCAGTTCCCTTCGTGGCAGCAGGGCTTCCCGTGGTGCGGGCAAGCGCCGGGCTGTCCGGATTGCCGGAAATACGGGCTGTAGGCGTTGAACCATACCCCGAGGGCTTCGTTCAGGCCCTTGGACGTCATCGTGGCGCCGGAAATGGCATCCACGGCATTGTCCGCGCCGCTGCTTTCCGCCTGCTTGGCGAGGGAGAAAGCGGTCCCGGAACCGAAATGGACTTTCTTCTTCTGGAATTTTTCCCGGAACCACGGCTCGTCCTTGATTTTGGCGCCCAGACCCGGGGTTTCACTTTCATGGTCGAAATACGCGCCCTTGATGGTGGTGCCGTCCGGCTCGAACGCGACATAGCCCCAGACCGGTCCCCAGAGGCCCGCTCCGTAGATGGGGATGACCCGGATGCCGTCCCGGAAGACATACACCGGCAGGGTGGCGTCCGCGCCTGCCTTGATGGCCTTGTCCTGCGGTTTGAGTTTGTCAATCAGTTCGATTTCCTCCTTGGCGGTCTTGAGGGGCCGGATCGTTTTGCCGTCGAGGCCGATGACAAAAGCTTCCGCGACGTTGTCCGCATAGAGTTGGAGGATGGCCGCGTTGTCCATCGCATAGAGTTCTTCCGCGCTTTTGATCTGGGCGGCGGACATCATCTGCCGCAAGGTTTCCGCCTTGGCGTTTGCCGTTTGGGCGGGGCCCAGCTTCATCGCCGTGAACGCGAGGACGGCGGCCACGAATGCCACGACGAGGGTCGTGTACACGATGGTATAGACGTTACTGTTGGTATTCATATCTTGGCGGCGTTGAATTTCTTGTTTCTGCGGGAAATGTGTACGCTGACGACGCAATGGTCAATCAGCGGGGCGGTGATGTTCATCAGCAGGATGGCGAGCATCATGCCTTCCGCGTAGCCCGGATTGAAGAGACGCACCGTGATGCAGAGCGCCCCGATGAGGAATCCATAAATCCACTTGCCGCATTCCGTCTGCGCGGACGTGACCGGGTCGGTGGCCATGAAGACGATGCCGAAGGCGAAGCCGCCGTAGAGCAGCTGCATGGGCGCGGAGATGGTCCCGATGCCGGCCCACTGGCCGAGGAAGCCTACGAAGAGGGCGCCCAGGACGCCGCTGAACATGATTTTCCAACTGGCGATGCCCGTCCAGATGAGCAGGACGGCACCGAGCAGGATGGCGATGACCGAGGTCTCACCCACGCTGCCGGGCACCGTGCCGATGAACAAATCCCAGAATCCGGTGCCGTATTGTGCGGAAGCGCCGTCCAGCGCGAGCGGCGTGGCCCCGGTGAAACCGTCCACAAGCTGTTCGGCGGGTTTGTGGGAAATCCAGCAGGCGGAGCCGGACATCTGGTTCGGGTAGGAGAAGAAGAGGAAGGCACGGGTCAGGATGGCCGGGTTGACGAAATTCATGCCGGTGCCGCCGAAGACCTCCTTGCCGAAGATGACGGCGAAGGCCACGGCGATGGCCAGCATCCACAGGGGGATGTCCACCGGCACAATCAGGGGAATGAAGAATCCGGACACGAGGTAGCCCTCGCTCACTTCTTCACCGCGTATCTGGCTGGAAGCGAACTCGATGCCCAGTCCTACCACGTAGGAGACGACATACAGGGGCAGGACTTTCAGGAAACCGTACCAGAAATTGCCGAGGATGTCCAGCCGTCCGTCGCCGATGGCGAGGCCGTGCTGGTAGCCCACGTTCCACATCCCGAACAGGGCTGCGGGAGCCGCGGCGATGACGACGAGGATGAGGATGCGTTTCAGGTCGATGGCGTCGCGCACGTGCGCGCCTTTCCGCGTAACGGTGCCGGGCACGTGCAGGAAGGTCTCAAAAGCGTCGATGGTGGAATGGAGCCAATAGAGCTTTCCGCCTTTTTCAAAAACAGGATTCATACTTTCAGGCCATTTCTTTTCGCATCAGGTCGATGCCTTGCGCGATGATATCTTGGATGTTGTTCTTGCTGGGGTCGATGAACTCGCAGACGGCGAGGTCTTCGGGCAGCACTTCATAAATGCCGAATTTCTCCATCTTTTCGATGTCTCCCGCGAGGCAGGCCTTGGCGAGGAAGACCGGGAAGATGTCCATCGGCAGCACTTTCTGGTAGTAGCCCTCGTTCATCAAGAACGCGCGGGGGCCTCCGTGCAGGTTGGTGTCCATTCCGTAGCGGCGCCACGGGGTCAGCCAGCTGAAATAACTGTGGTCGTGGCTGTACTGTTTCCAGCGCAGGGGACGAATCCATCCGAGCAGTTCCTCTTCGGTGCCTTCGCGCAGCAGGGTAATCTGGTTGTCGAAGAACCCGAGGCAGCCGTCTTCCCCGATGCTCCTGCCGCTGAGGGCGTCGCCGCTGATGAAGCGGATCTCGGCGGCGGAAGTTCCGTAGTGTCCGGCGATTTCTTTCATCTGCATGCCCGGCAGGGTTTCCACATAGGACGGCTCGATGGCCATCGGCCCGCAGACGGCGACTTTGCGGCGCAGGTCCACTTTTCCCGTGGCGAGGAAGCGTCCGATGGCTTCCAGGCCCAGCAGCGAGACGGTCCAGACGGTTTCATCCTTGCGAATCGGGCAGATGTGGCTGATCTGGACGCCGACGTTGCCGGCGGGGTGCTTGCCCGCGAAGCGGTGCAGCGTGCAACCCGTGAGCCGTGCGAAAGGGCTGTCCGTTCCAGCCGGCAGGCCGACATGGACGCCGCCGGCAGACAGTCCGGCGAGGGCGCTGATGGCCGCCTGGATATATTTCAGGGAGCCGTCGAAACAGAACACGGGGTCGGGGGCAAGCGGCGCCGTACTGAACGCGGATACGAAAATGGCTTTCGGCGTGGCGCCCGGGTCGGCGATGACTCCGTAGGGCCGCTGTACAATCCAGGGCCAGAGGCCGGCGGCGAGCAGGGCTTTTTTCACCTGCTGCGCATCTGCTCCGGCGGATGGGGCGGACGCGCTGTCCGCGCAGGTCTGCAGGTGGTCGTTTGCGATGCACACGGCGAGCAGTTTGCGTTTCTCGCCCCGGACAATGCCCTGCACCGTCCCGCTGACGGGGGAGGTGACGAGAATCTCCGGGCGGAGTTTGTCTGAAAGCACCGGCGAACCGGCCAGCACGCGGTCCCCTTCCTTGACCAGCAGGCGGGGCGTAAGGCCCTTGAAGTCGGAAGGCTGGATGGCGATGATGTCCGTGAGGGCGGTTTTGGAGACAACGGGCTCGGCGGCTCCCGCGATGGGAATGTCAAGGCCCTTTTTCAAAACGATGGTGTTGGACATATATGAATCAATAATTTGTTGCCACAAAATTTCCTTTGCGGAAATGCGACGCGAAGTTAGCCAATTTTTTGTAATTTTGCTTCAATTTCCACCCGCAACTTTCGCAAGGCGGGAGCTTGTGTTTCCGGACATCGGTGTCCGGCGGAAAAAAGTGGGGAAAATACGGATATGGATGAACGGCAGGCGATATTGGCAGGATTGAATGACGAGCAGCGGCAGGCGGTGCAATGCATCGACGGGCCGGTGCTGATTGTGGCGGGCGCCGGTTCCGGCAAGACCCGCGTGCTGACGAGCAGAGTGGCATATATTCTGGCCCAACAGCCTGATTCCCGCATACTTGCCCTGACCTTCACGAAGAAGGCCGCGGGCGAGATGAAGGAGC
>JAGAFI010000181.1 GCA_017612675.1 Bacteroidales bacterium | reverse complement strand
TCAAGCCCGAGTACTTCGCAGGGCACGACTACTTCCACATCGAGGGTTACCTGGTCCAGAACCAGGCGCTGATACGCCGCGCAGTCGAGCTCGCGCACGACGCCGGATGCATCATCTCGCTCGACATGGCCTCCTACAACGTCGTAGAGTCCAACGACGCCGTCCTGCACGATATAGTCGACAAGTACGTCGACATCGTATTCGCCAACGAGACCGAGTCCAAGGCCTTCACCAAGCTCCCCGAGCCTCACGACGCCCTGCTCGAGATCTGCAAGCACTGCAGCATCGCGGTCGTGAAAGTCGGCAAGGACGGCTCCTGGGTGCGCAGCGGGGACGAGGAGCACTTCATCCGCCCCTGGCCTGGGGAGCCCGTCGACGCCACCGGCGCCGGAGACACCTACGCCGCCGGCTTCCTCTACGCCCACGCCCTCGGGATGCCCCTCAGGGTCTGCGGCGAGGTCGGTTCCATCATCGCGGCCAAGGTCGTCGAGGTCATCGGCACGAAAATCGACATTCCCCGCTGGCGGGCGGCCAAAGAAGAAATCCGCACCTTGATTGCCGCACAGGGGAAGTAATGGGAAAATTCCGGACGCTCATACGGTTTTTGGTATGCAGAAGCCATGCAAGCCCGGTCAAGACCGCGCTCATGCCGCTTTCTTCCGCTTCTTCCGCCGTGGTGTTCATCAACCAGGATGAGCCGAACTGCGAGCCGGTCAAGTTGAAAATCAAGGAGTTTTTCTCCGCCTACGGCATTGCCGTTTCCTTTGTCAGCGCATACGATGCGGATTTGCGTACGGACAGCGACATCTTCCTGTCCCTGAATCCGGTGCAGAATATAGACGAATGCTATGCCGCCCGCAGCAGCCGGGCGAAATTCAAAATCGGGCGGCACCAGCTGAAATGGGATACATACGATTTGGTCGTCAGCGACCCGGAACCGGAGGCGCCCAGCCCGGTCGGCGTGGCGTTTGAGGCCATCCGGGACATGCTTTCAAAGATACAATGATTCGGGACAACATCTTGGTAGCCCTCAAGGGCTTCGGAATGGGCGCAGCCAACGTCATTCCCGGCGTTTCGGGGGGGACCGTCGCCCTGCTGACCGGCATTTATGCCGACATCGTGGACGCCATCAATTCCCTGACCCGCCCGCAGACATGGAAAGCCCTGCTGCACGGGCAGTTCCGTGCATTCTGGCAATACATCCGGGGCCCGTTCCTGACGGCCCTTGCCATCGGTGTGCTGCTCAGTGTCTTTTCCCTCGCCAAACTGATGACGTGGACCCTGGCCCATTATCCCGTTCCGCTCTGGGCGTTCTTCTTCGGCCTGATTCTCGCTTCCGCCGCCATGATGTTCCGCGACATCCCGGCATGGAATGTTTCCGCGGTGCTGTTTGCGCTGGCGGGCCTGGGGCTCGGGGTGGCGGTCTGCACCCTGTCCCCCCACCAGACACCGGACACGATGTGGTTCGTCTTCCTGTGCGGGGCCATCAGCATCTGCACGATGATTCTGCCCGGTGTATCCGGGAGTTTCATCCTGTTAATACTCTGTAAATACGAATATATCATGCAAGCCGTGAGCGAACTGAACTGGCCGGTACTGGCCGTCTTTGCCGCGGGCTGCGCAGCCGGTCTGCTGGCATTTGCCAGACTGCTGCACGTTTTGCTGGCGCATTGGGAAAAGCAGACGATGCTCGTGCTGCTCGGTTTCGTGCTGGGCTCATTGGTGCGCGTCTGGCCGTGGGCAGACATGGAGACCGTCCGGGCGGCGCAGCTGCTCCGCACCGGGGAGGCGGAAAGCGTCGCGCTGCAAATCCCGTGGGCGCTGCTTTTCTGCCTGCTGGGCATGGGGTTCGTGTTTGTTCTGGAACGCCTCGGAAAGAAAATGGATAAACAATCATCATAAATTATGTATCAGATTTTACGAAAAGAAATGCTCACGCCCGCCATCTGCCGGATGGAAGTCGAAGCCCCGCGCGTCGCTTCCGCTGCGCAGCCCGGACAGTTCCTGATTGTCCGCGCGGACGAAAAGGGTGAGCGTATTCCTTTGACCATTAGCGATTTCAACAAAGAAAAAGGAACCGTAACCATCGTCACGCAACGCATCGGCGCATCCAGCGCGGACATCATCAGCATGGAGGTCGGCGATGCTTTCGCCGACGTCGTCGGGCCGCTCGGACTGGCCTCCGAGTTTGTGGAGATGGCACCGGAGAAGCTTGCGCAGCAGCGTTATATGCTGATTGCCGGCGGCGTAGGCACGGCACCGGTCTATCCCCAGGCCAAGTGGCTCAAGGAGCACGGCGTTCCCGTGGACGTGATTATCGGCGCCAAGACCAAGGACCTGCTGATTTATGTCGAGGAAATGCGCGGTGTCTGCGACAACCTCTTCATCTGCACGGACGACGGTTCCGAAGGTTTCAAGGGCATGGGGACGAACATGCTGGAAAAGGTCGTCGCGGACGGCCACAGTTATACCCAGGCCGTCATCATCGGCCCGATGATCATGATGAAATTCACGACCATGACCTGCCGCAAGCTCGGCATCCCGGCCACAGTCAGCCTCAACACCCTGATGGTGGACGGCACGGGCATGTGCGGCGCCTGCCGCGTCACGGTGGGCGGCAAGACCCGTTTCGCCTGCGTGGAAGGCCCGGAGTTCGACGGCTACGAGGTGGATTTCGACGAGGCGATGCGTCGCCAGGGCCAGTACAAAGCGGAAGAAGCCGCTGAAAATGAACATCATGTCTGTAAAATAGGGAGGGGTTAGCGATGGCAAACAAAATTCCGAGAGTTCCCGTCCGGGAACAGGAACCCAAGGTTCGCGCACACAATTTTGAAGAAGTATGTTACGGCTATAACCAGTAAGAAGCGATGCTGGAAGCGACCCGCTGCCTGCATTGCAAGAATCCGCGCTGCGTGGGCGCCTGCCCGGTCAGCATCCAGATTCCCGAGTTTATCGCCAAGGTCTGCGAAGGCGACATCCGGGGCGCTGCGGCCATCATTGCACAGGACAGTTCCCTGCCGGCCGTCTGCGGACGCGTCTGCCCGCAGGAGACCCAGTGCGAGGGCAGTTGCATCCTGGGCATCAAGGGCGAAGCCGTGGCCATCGGCAAACTGGAGCGCTTCGTCGCCGACTGGTGCCGGGAAAATCCGGACACGGACGCGCAGGCGGTCGCTGTCCCGTCCAACGGCAAGAAAGTGGCGGTCATCGGTTCCGGCCCTGCCGGGCTGGCCTGCGCCGCAGATTTGGCGAAATGGGGCTATGACGTAACCATTTTCGAAGCCCTGCACAAAGCGGGTGGTGTGCTGGAATACGGCATTCCCGAATTCCGCCTGCCCAAGGACAGCGTGTTGAAGGGCGAAATCGCGCAAGTGCGCCGGCTCGGAATCAAGATTGAAACCGATGTCATTGTCGGCAAGACGATTACCATCGACCGGCTGATGGACGAAGAGGGCTTCCAGGCCGTATTCATCGGCACGGGTGCCGGCCTGCCGAAATTCATGGGCATCCCGGGCGAAAACCTCTGCGGCGTGTTCTCCGCCAACGAATTCCTGACGCGCAACAACCTGATGAAGGCTTACCGGGAAGATTACCTGACCCCGATTCACGCCGGCAAGAAAGTCTGCGTGGTCGGCGGCGGCAACGTGGCGATGGATGCGGCGCGTACGGCCCTGCGTCTCGGTGCGGAAGTACACATCGTGTACCGCCGTACGGAAGCGGAACTGCCCGCCCGCAAGGAGGAAGTCCACCATGCCATGGAAGAAGGCATCATCTTCGACATGCTCACGAACCCGGTGGAAATCCTCGGGGACGAAAAGGGCTGGGTGAAATCCCTGAAGTGCATCCGGATGGAACTGGGCGAGCCGGACGAAAGCGGCCGCCGTTCTCCCGTCCCGGTGGAAGGCAGTGAATTCGAGATTCCGACGGAAACGGTCATCATGGCACTCGGAACCTCACCCAATCCGCTCATTTCCAAGACGACGCAGGGGCTGGAGATTACCCGCCGCGGCTGTCTCGTCGCGGATGAGCAGGGGGCGACCACCCGTCCGGGCGTTTTCGCCGGCGGGGATGCCGTCACCGGAGCCGCCACCGTCATCCTCGCGATGGGTGCCGGACGCACGGCGGCCAAGGCCATTGACGCCTACCTGCAAGGGAAATAATATATAATAGGTACCGCCCTATCGCTGCAGGGCCAGTTTGCTGATGCGGGAAAGGCCGCCCCATTCCCAGATAAGCTCCACGGCAAGCTGGCCCGGCCCTTCGGGCAACAAGGCAGAAATGGGGAACGAAGCATCCAGGTTGGCGGTGCTTTCGTCCGTATCCCCGGCAGCATCGTGCCGGAGATAAAAGCGCAGCGTGTTTTCGCGGAGGTCCGTATCGTCCCACACCAACTGGATATCGTGCCCGGCAGAGGCGCTGCCATAGGAAAGCTGGAAAGACATATTGAGGCATCCGCCGCCGTACCACAGGGCGGTCAGGCGAATCGGGTCATGGCCGACCTGCTCCCAAAAAGCCATTTCGCTCCGACGCAGGGGTTCCCGGTAGAGCGGATGATACAGTTCGCGCAGCATCGCCTCATAGCGGCGGGCGGTTTCGTCCACCCGGAGGATGTCGCAGCAGACAATCTCGCGCACCTGCGTGAAGTCCGGCTGCCCGTCCACAAAATCATAGGCCCAGCCGGCGTCATCATAAAAGGTGCCCGCTTCGTCCACCGTACCCATGACGGTCGAGCGGAAAAGCACGCCGTCTCCCTTGGCGCAAGACAGGAAAAGGAGACACAGCAACAGCGGAAGGATGTGGCGAAGGCGTTTCATTTGGGAAAATGCTTGGAGTTTTTGCGGGTGGGGTGGCAGACCAGCTGGACATCGATGCCGTCGATGTGGTAGCCCCGGAAACGGCGGCCCCGGAAATGCTTTTCCAGCAAGGCGCGAAGTTCATCGTCAATCATGTCGTGGAACTCGTGGTTGCGGACATCGTACAAATGGGCGTGGGGATAAGCGAATATGTCGAAGAACATTTTGTTGCCCGCACTCATCCGCCGGGCATAGATACCGGCATCCGACAACTGGGAAAGGATGTTGTATACCGAAGCCGTGGTCACAGGGGTTTCCGGATGCTGCGCGGCCAGGCGTTCACAGACCATGTCGGCGCTCGCATGGATAAGCTGCATCATCACGGCATGGACGGAAAGGCGCTGCTCGGTCACATTCATGGATTTGGCTTTCAGCATTTTCCGAAATGCCTCCATATCCGGGGGGTCTGTCATCCGCCTGCGTGCCATGGCTGCTGTCCTTTATGCTTCCTGCAAGAGGGCGCGAGCGTTGGCCAGCGCTTCCGCCGTCACCGTGCTGCCGCTGAGCAGGCGCGCGATTTCCTGTTCCCGTTGTTCCCCCGCGATGCGGCAGATGACGGTCCGGGGGATGCCGCCGTCCTCCACGG
>JAGAFI010000180.1 GCA_017612675.1 Bacteroidales bacterium | reverse complement strand
GGGTGGGGGTCAGTTCGTATTGGATGTCCAGGCAACTGTAGCGGGTCTTGCAACGCCCTTTCTGCATGGAGGTGAAATAATCCTGATTAAAGCCCAGATACAGCAGGGACATCCGGTCCAGGCTGAATATGCCCAGCTTCATCATCCGGAGAAGGATGCTGCGGTTATTGTCCAGAATACGCAGCACCCTTTTCACTTCCCGTGCCTTGTCCGGATATTTCCGCCGGTTATGCCAGCGGTTCTTGCAGTCCGGGCAGCAGAACTTCCGGTCGGGCCGTCCGCCGACGATCAGCTTGCCGCATTGGACACAACGCACAGGGACTCGCGTCTCATTCTCTGTCGGGATCATTTCGTTTTTTCGCCAAATATGGTTTTTGATGTCAGGAAAAGCAAGAATCGGTGAAAAAGTTGCGCAAATTATTTCAGTATCTGTAATACCACACGAAAAGCGCTCCGGTTAAAAAATTTAACAGGAGCGGTTTTTTTCTTCTGATACCACGGTTAAAACAGAGAAAAAGCAGTTGAAACAGATAAATCTGCCTGCCCCGGGGCCCTTTCGCAAGGGAATCAGGGCAGGGCGCCCTTACTTTGCATCCGGCCGGCTACACCAGGTGCGCACCGTCAGTCCGGCCGCATGTTCAATCAATCAGTAAACACTGCCATGGAATTTCAAAACCGAATCGAATTGAGAGGGATCATCGGACGAGCCGATGTCAACACCTTCAACAGCAACAGGGTCTGCAACTTTTCCGTCGTCACCGAATGTTCGGCCGTAGACCGCGACGGCAATTCCGCCGTCGAAACGACCTGGTTCAATGTATCGGCCTGGAACGGCGTGGACGGGCTCAGGGACCTGTCCGAACTGCAAAAAGGAGCCTGGGTCAGGGTTGTCGGCCGCCTGCGCGTAAGAAAATACACCAATCAGGAGAACGAAGAAAGAAGCTCGACCGACATTCTGGCCCGTTTCGTAGAACTGCTGCCGAAAGAAGACCTGCGCATGCAGCCTCAGCGCGACTATTAATCCCTCCAAGCCCCATCCTTATGAAGCGTATCGCCATTCTTGCCTTTCTGCTGGTGTACGGCATACTCCCGGCCCTTGCTCAACGTTTCAGCATAGGAACCAACGCCGTGGACTGGCTTTCCCTGGGAACGCTGAACGCCGAGGCTTCCCTGGCCGTATCCCGTCAGTATTCCATTCACGCGGGCACCGAGCTCAACCCCTGGACTTTCCATGCCGGGGACCGCGACAGACAGCTGCAAATGCGGCAGAACTCCTATTGGGCGGGACTGCGGTGGTGGCCCTGGCATGTCTATTCCGGCTGGTGGGCCGGCGCAGACCTGCGCTATACCATTTACAACGGAGGAGGCGTCATCCGGCGGGAAGCCGAGGAAGGAAACGCATACGGGATGGGGCTTTACGGAGGTTACTCCATCATGCTCAACGCGTATTGGAACCTGGATCTGGGCGGGGGCGTCTGGGGAGGCTACAAGCAGTACACCCGCTATGCCTGTCCCCTGTGCGGGGTCACGGTGGACGAGGGCGGGAAAGCTTTCATCCTCCCCGATGCCCGTATCGCCATCCAACTCATCTTTTAATGTAAAAGAATCATGAAACGTACCGGAATCAGCCTGCTGGCGCTGCTCGTCCTTTGCATCAGCTGCGGCGGCCCGAAAAAACTGCAGACCCTGCAGCACAATCACAGCGCCGCCCGTCTGGCCCTGTCCAGAAACGAACTGGCCGAAGAACGCAAGGTAATTGCCTCGGCCCGGCGGGACACGCTCACCGTGCGGGGAGAAAACGGAGAACAGCTTCTCCTGATGAAGGCTGTCAGGGACGAGGAGTCCGGCGAGATGGTCGCCCACGACGTCATCAACGCCGCCGTCATCACGGCCCGCTTCCGCAATGTGGCCGAACGGCACGGCCGGGTGGACCTGCGCTTTGAAGTCATCGTCCCCGAAGAGATGATGGACAGCCGCTGGCAGCTGCGTTTCTATCCCGACATGTTCATCCTGCAGGACAGCATCCGCCTGGCGCCCGTACTCATTACAGGCAGCGAATTCCGCAAATCCCAGCTCCGGGGTTACCAGCTGTACGAGAAGTACCTGCGTTCCATTATTACGGATACCACGGCCTTCATCGACTGGCGCAACCTGAACATCTGGATTGCCCGAAACATGCCCGATCTGTACCGCTTCCGGGGCGACAGTTCCCTGGTGGACGAGACGCAGTTCCACTCCTATTTCGGCCCTACCCAGGCCGATGCCATCCGCGAATATACCTACTGGCACCGGCGTCACTATCACGAGCGCCGATGGCATCTCCGGGGCGAAAAATTCCATGAGTTCGTGAAGGCGCCCATCGTCACCGAGGGGATCCGCCTGGACACGGTCCTGCGCGATATCGACGGCAACTTCGTTTACCAGTACACGCAGTCCATTCAGACCCGCCCCCGGCTTCGGAAAGTGGATATCGTTCTCTCCGGGGACATCTATGAGCAGGACCGCCGGCTTTACAGCATGCCGCGCAGCGAACCCCTCTGCTTCTACATCAGTTCGCTTTCGTCTTTCGTGGACGGGCGGGAACGCTACCTGAAGCGGGTTCTGGAGCGGCGCGCAGCCGCCAACACCGCCTGTTACGTGGATTTCTCGGCCGGGAAAGCCGACATTGACCTGTCGCTGGGAAGCAACGCCTCGGAGATGGGCCGCATCCGGGAAAACATCCTGGAACTGCTGCACAATACCACTTATGACCTGGACAGCATTGTCATTGCGGCATCGGCATCACCGGAGGGGCCGGAACGGCAGAACAGACTGCTGGCCGAAAGACGCGCCGGGGCGGTCGCCCGCTACTTCGAGGCTTTTGTGCGGCACTTCCGGGACTCCGTGCGCCGGAACTCCTTCG
>JAGAFI010000020.1 GCA_017612675.1 Bacteroidales bacterium | reverse complement strand
CTTCCACCTGGTGGAAGATGCAGTGGGCGCGGGCGCTGATGGCCTCGTTGCGGAACACCCGCCCGGGGCAGATGACCCGGATGGGCAGTTTCATCGTTTCCATCGCGCGCACCTGGACGCTGGAGGTGTGGGTACGCAGCAGCAGCGGGTTCGGATGCCCGGCGGACACGAAAAACGTGTCCTGCATGTCGCGGGCGGGATGGTTCGGCGGGAAATTGAGGGCCTCGAACACGTGGTAGTCGTCCTCGATTTCCGGGCCTTCCGCCACATCGTAGCCGAATTTGCGGAAAATGTCCACGATTTCCTGGCGGACGATGCTGACCGGATGCCGGGAGCCCAATTCCAGCGCATCCCCGGGCATGGAAAGGTCTTCTCCGGCGGCGGCAGGCGTCCCGTCTGGGGCGGCATTTTCCCGGAGGGTTTCGAGTTTGGCCAGGACGGCCTGCTTCAATTCATTGAGCGGACGCCCGAATTCCGCTTTCAGGCTCTTGTCTACGGTGCGGAATTCTTCAAAGAGTGCGGTCACGGAACCCTTCTTACCCAACAGGCGCACCCGCGCCTCTTCCACTTCCTGGAGGGTCTTGCATGAAAGCTGCGCAAGCTCCGCGTGGATTTTCTCAATGTCTTCCCGTTTCATCCTGTTTGTTCGTTTTTTTTGCCTGGCGGCGGTCACGCGCCTTTTTTTCGCTCCCCGCGCCAGACTTGTTGTATTTCACCCATTGCGTCTCCGTGAGAACCTTGCGGAGCGCCATGTATGTTTTTTCCGTCCATTTGTCACTGACCTCCTGGTACAGGTCGTAATTGGTCACCTTGGCGTCGTTCAGGCGCTTGAGTTCTTCATCCGCTCCCCGGAAATTGTTGTTGAGGATGGAATCCGCATAGAACACCTGCCAGTCTTCGAGTTTCAGCAGACCGGTCAGGCGCACCACTTCGTTTTCGATGGTCTCCGCCAGTTGCTTTTCATGCGCTTCGGGCGTTTGCCGCTGCTGTGCGGAAAGCGGCAGCCAGGCGCAAAAAAGCAATGCCAGGGTACAAATGTATTTCATACAATCCGCAAATTTAACTAAATTTGCCCAAAACCCAAGCTACGATGAAATATCGGGTCATTTTCCTTGCCGTTTTGGCGGTCTTGTGCCACGGGTATCGCGCCGGTGCCTGCTCCAATGTCATTGTCACGCGGGGAGCCAGCGCGGACGGTTCCTGCATGGTCTCCTATGCCGCCGACTCGCATTGGCTCTACGGTGAACTCTATTTCCATCAGGCGGGCCGGCACAAAGCGGGTACACGCCTGCCGATTACGAATTGGGACACGTTCCAGCCGATGGGCACCATTCCGCAAGTGCCGTTTACCTACCAGACAGCCGGCAACCAGAACCAGCACCAGCTGATTATCGGGGAGACGACCTGGGGAGGCCGGGAAGAACAGGTGGATTCCACCGGCATCATGGACTACGGCTCCCTGATTTACGTCACCCTGCAGCGGGCCCGGACGGCGCGGGAAGCCATCGCAACCATCGTGGAACTCGCGGATACCTATGGCTATCCGTCCGAGGGCGAGACGTTCAGCATCGCGGATACGCAGGAAGCGTGGGTAATGGACCTCGTCGGAAAAGGACGGGATGAAAAAGGCATCGTCTGGGTGGCGCGGCGCATTCCGGACGGGTATATCTGCGCCCATGCCAACCAGGCCCGCATCACCCGCTTCCCGCTGGATGACCCGGAAAACTGCCGCTATGCCCCGGATGTCATCGATTATGCCCGGCGCAAGGGATGGTTCAGCGGCGAAGATGCGGAGTTCAGTTTCCGGGATGCCTACAATCCGCTGGATTACAGCGGGGCGCGGGCGTGCGAAGCGCGTGTATGGTCGGCGTTCCGCCTCTTGTGCGACGACGTCTTTACCTATATGGAGGGGAATCGGGAGGTCAGCCGTCCGGCCGGAGACTTTCTTTCCTATGCGATGGGCTACGACCTGGCGGGCGATATGCCCCTGTTCGTGAAACCCGCCCGCAAACTGACGCCCAAAGACGTGGCGGACGTCATGCGCGACCACTTTGAAGGTACGCCGATGGATATGCGGGAAGGCATCGGGGCCGGCGGGAATGCCTGTCCGTATCGCTGGAAACCGCTGCGTTTCGCCGCAGACGGCAAGCGGTATTATCACGAGCGTGCCATCGCCACCCAGCAGACGGGTTTCTGGTTTGTGGCGCAGGCTCGCGGCTGGCTTCCGGACGAAATCGGCGCCCTTCAATGGTTCGGCGTGGACGATGCCGCCACTTCCTACCTGACCCCTGTTTACACCAATACCAGCCGGGTGCCCGAATGCCTGCGGGCGGGGAACGGGAACCTGCTTTCCTATAGCCCAACCTCCCAGTTCTGGATATGCAACCGCGTGGCGAATGCCTGCTACAAGATGTATAATTACATGGCGGCATTCGTGCGGGAACGGGCCGATGCCTTTGAAAGGGAGCAGATGTTCGAAAAAGTGCCGCAGATGGACAGCTGCTTGCTGGCCATGTCCGGACGCAAACGGCTGAAAGCCCTGACGGATTATACGGTCCGGACGGCCCAGGGCCAGTTCGATGCCTGGGTGAAGCTGGAAGAAACCCTGCTGGTGAAATTCCTGGACGGCAACATCAATGCCCAGAATCCGGACGGCAGTTTCCGGCACAGCCCGCATTTTGCCGGATTCCCGGAAGACTTGCGCTTTCCCGGCTATACGGAATTCTGGAAAGAGGCCATGGCCCGCGACCGTGGCGAACTGTTGGAGGAACGATAAAAGAAGGAAGCGATGATTATTCGTAGCAAAGCGCCTTTGCGCCTGGGATTTGCCGGTGGAGGCAGCGACGTCTCCCCCTATTCGGATTTGTATGGGGGCATCGTCCTGAATGCCACCATCAACCTGTATGCGTATTGCACCATCGAAGAAACGGATGACGGCCAGGTTTCGATAGACTGTTATGACGACAACTTCCGGGCCGTCTGTCCGCTTGCCAGGGAACTGCCGCTGGACGGGCGGGCCTCTTTGCTGAAAGGGGTCTATAACCGTCTGGTGCGGGACGGCGCCATCCCCCTGCGTGCGTGCCGGATTACCACTTACAACGATGCGCCCGCCGGTTCCGGGCTGGGGACTTCCTCCACGATGGTGGTCGCCATCCTGAAAGCGTTTGCCGAATGGCACAACCTGCCGCTCGGGGACTATGAAATCGCCCGGCTCGCCTATGAAATCGAGCGCAAGGATTTGGGACTGTCCGGCGGGAAACAGGACCAGTATGCCGCGGCTTTCGGCGGCTTCAACTATATGGAATTCCAACAGGACGACAGGGTCATCGTCAATCCGCTGAAAGTGAAGCGCTGGATTACCGATGAACTGGAAGCGAGCCTCGTGTTGTATTTTACCGGACGCTCCCGCAGTTCCGCCGCCATCATCGACGAGCAGAAACGGAATACGGCTTCCGGCAATGCCCGCTCGCTGGAAGCCATGCACCGCATCCGGCAAAGCGCCGTGGATATGAAGCTGGCCCTCCTGAAAGGCGATATGGAAGCCTTCGCACGCATCCTCGGCCAGGCTTGGGAAGACAAGAAGAAAATGGCCGGCTCCATTTCGAACCCCATAATCGAGGAAGCGTTTGACGTGGCGTTGCGCGCCGGTGCCCGGGCGGGGAAAGTGAGCGGGGCCGGCGGGGGCGGTTTCATCATGTTCTTCGTCGAGCCCACCCGGAAAAAGCAGGTGCTGGAGGCGTTGGGCAAACTGGACGGCTTCACGCAGCATTTTACTTTCACGGACGGTGGCGCCCATGGCTGGCGCATCTATGATACGGACAGGTTATGAACGGACAACTGGATATATTGACAGACAGATATCCCTGCCTGGCGGTCTGCCGGGAGGATATCCGGAAGGCGTATGAGGTGCTGGAGCAGGCTTTCTCGGCAGGGCGGAAACTGCTGGTCTGCGGAAACGGCGGCTCCGCTTCCGATTCGGAACACATCGTGGGAGAACTGATGAAAGAGTTCAAGCGCAAACGGAAAATCTATGGCGACCATGCCGCTGCGCTGAAGGCCATCGATGCGGAACTGGGCCAGGTGCTGGCCGACAACCTGCAAGGCGCCCTGCCCGCCATTTCGCTGACGAGCCATTCCTCGCTGCAGACGGCTTTCATGAACGATGCCGCGCCCGAACTGGTGTTTGCCCAGCAGGTGAACGGTTACGGGAAGCCCGGCGACGTACTCCTCGCCATCTCGACCTCCGGGAACAGCCGGAACGTGCTCTATGCCGCCGTGAACGCCAAGGCCAGGGGCATGAAAGTGATTGGCCTGACCGGAAGCCGGGAAAACCGTCTGATGACCTTGGCGGATGTCTGCATCCGTGTCCCGGAAACGGAAACCTACAAAATCCAGGAATTGCACCTGCCCGTGTATCACTGCCTGTGTCTGATGCTGGAAGACAGGTTTTTCGGAGACGCGGCATGAAAGCGGTCATCATGGCCGGCGGGAAAGGCACCCGCATCGCATCCGTCCGCTCGGACATTCCCAAGCCGATGATTCCGGTGTGCGGGAAGCCCGTCCTGGCGTGGCAGGTAGAGAACCTGAAAGCCTGCGGCCTGATGGACATCACCTTGGTTACCGGCCATCTGGGGCAGGTTGTCAAAGACTATTTTGGCGACGGTTCCCGCTTCGGGGTGCGGATTTCCTATTTCGAGGAGACGCAGCCGTTGGGCACGGCTGGCGCGTTGTTCCGGATGCCGGACTTGACGGAAGATTTCCTGCTTCTTTGCGGGGACGTGATGCTTGACATGGATTTCGGACGTTTTATCGCCTTTCACCGAGCGCACCATGCCTGGGCAAGCCTGGCCGTCCATCCGAATGGGCATCCCTATGACAGTGCGCTGATTGCGACGGAAATCGTTCCGCCGCAGGAAAAAGGGGGCAATCCCGTGGATACGCACCGGGTCGTGCGCTGGCTGAACAAGGAGGACGGGCGGCGTTACGAAAAGAACCGGGTGAACGCGGGCGTGGAAATCATTTCTCCGGAACTGCTCCGGGCGACCATGGCGCATTACGTGCCCCGCCATCCGGAAACGCCGGACAAAATCGACCTTGACCGGGACGTGCTGAAGCCCCATATCGGGAGCGGGCGTATCTTCGCCTATGATACGCCGGAGTACATCAAGGACATGGGGACGCCGGACCGGCTCTGCGAAGTGGAGACGGACATCCGGACGGGGAAGGTGCAGGCGCGCAACCTCCGGAACCTGCAAAAAGCCGTTTTCCTCGACCGGGACGGGGCCGTCAACCGGCATGTGGGCTTCCTGACGCAGCCCGGGGAGTTGGAACTGATTCCCGGCGCGGCGGAGGCCATCCGGGCCATCAACCGGTCCGGTTACCTGACCGTCATCGTGACCAACCAGCCCGTCATCGCCCGCGGGGACTGCTCTTTCGAAGAACTGCAGGCCATACACGACAAGCTGAAGACCGAGCTGGGCAAGGCCGGGGCCTTCGTGGACGCCATCTATTTCTGTCCGCATCATCCTGACAAGGGCTTTGCCGGGGAACGCCCCGACTACAAAGGCCCCTGCACATGCAGGAAACCCGCGCCCGGCTTGCTGTTGCAGGCCGCCCGGGACCTGCATATCGATTTGGGCCGTTCCGTGATGATCGGGGACGGAGAAGCGGATGTCGAAGCCGGGAAGCGCGCCGGTTGCCGGCAGTCCGTCCGCATCGAATCCAATGCCGATAACGCCCTGCGGGACTATGTTTTTTCCCTGTTGGGAAAAAACATACAGGATTCTGAACCCCCGACAGCGGATGCTGTCGACCCCTGTTAGGGGTATTTCGGCCTCTGGCCGGTCGCCTTGGGCGACTTTCTACTTTTCTTCGAACCTGTGGGAAACCGATTCATCAGGAAACACAAGTTTCCGAATCCCCGACAGCGGATGCTGTCGATTCCGGTTAGCCGAAGATAATCGTGCGGTTCTTGTAGGTGAGGATTTTGCGTGCGATGTGCTTGGAGACGGCCCGGCTGAGAACGATTTTCTCCAGGTCCTTTCCTTTGAGCATCAGGCTCTCCGGGGTGTCCTTGTGGGAAATGCGCACGACGTCCTGTTCGATGATGGGACCGGCGTCGAGTTCCGTCGTCACATAGTGGCTCGTGGCCCCGATGATTTTGACGCCGCGCTCGTAGGCCTGGTGGTACGGACGGGCCCCGACGAAGGCCGGCAGGAACGAGTGGTGGATATTGATGATGTGGTGCGGGTAGGCCGCAATCATTTCCTCGCTGATAATCTGCATGTAACGGGCCAGGACGATGAACGAGACCCGCTCGCGCCGCAGCAGGTCCATTTCCGCCCGTTCCACTTCCGCCTTGTTGGAATGGTCCGCCTTGATGGACCAGACATAGTAAGGGATGCCGAACTGGTCCGCCACGTAGCGCAAATCTTCGTGGTTGCTGATGATGCAGGGGATTTCCACGTCCCATTCACCGGATTTGTAGCGGGCCAGCAGGTCGTAGAGGCAATGGCTCATCTTGCTGACGAAAATCGCCATCCGGGGCTTGGTGTCATTGAAAAAGATGTTGAACTGCATGTCATAGCGCTGGGAGAACATCGTCTGGATATATTCCTTGATTTTCTCCCGGGGGATGAGGAACCCTTCCAATTCCCATTCTATCCGCATGAAAAGCACCCCGTTTTCCGTATCGACATACTGGTCGAGGTACACGATGTTTCCCCGGTTGTCGGTGATGAATTTGGTGACGTCGGTGATGATGCCCTGCCGGTCCGGGCAGTTCAGCAGAAGGATGGCGGTCGGTTTTTTCATGGCGCAATAATCAACGGCGGCAAAATTAACAAAAACTAATCAAAAATCCGTATCTTCGCGTCATGGCCCGATACAAAATGACCCTGGCGTATGATGGCGCGGCATTCTGCGGCTGGCAGCTGCAGCCCGGTGCGCCGTCCGTACAGCAGGCCCTGGAAGCGGCAATCGCCGTGCTCCTGCACGAGGATGTCCGCGTAACGGGGGCCGGGCGGACGGATACGGGGGTCCATGCGCTGCACTATGTCGCCCATTTCGATACCGCCGTTCCCATCCCGTCTCCCGCTGATTTCCGTTACCGGCTGAATGCGGTACTGCCGCCGTCGGTGGCCGTGCAGGAGGTAGAAGCGGCGGAGCCTGCTTTTCATGCCCGTTTCGATGCGGTCCGCCGCCGTTATGTGTATTTTCTGCACCGGCAAAAAGACCCGTTTGCCGCGCGCCATTCCTATTTTTACGGCTATCCGGATGTGGATTTCGATGCCATGAACCGGGCGGCTTCCCTGCTGGTGGGGACTGCGGATTTCTCCTGTTTCGAGAAGACGGGCGGCAGCAGCAAGACCTCGCGCTGCCATGTCTATTCGGCGCATTGGGAGCCCTACCGTCCCGTCCTGGACTTTGGCGGGGAGTATTGGAAGTTTACCATCGAGGCGGACCGTTTCCTGCGGAACATGGTACGTGCCGTCGTGGGGACCCTGCTGGAAGTGGGACGCGGCAGGCGGAGCCCGGAGTCCATGCGGGAACTGCTGGCCGGGCGCGACCGTTGCCGGGCGGGCGAGTCCGTGCCGGGGCATGCGCTGTTTCTGGAAGAGGTCGGATACTGATGCTTTTCCCATGCCGGCGGCTGCGGGTATGGTTTTTGCAGATATGCGGAGTTTGCCCGCAGGGGCTCAATTTTGGAAAATATATAAGTAAACGATAGATGGAAAGTGTGAATATCAAAGAACTCAACGAGCGCATCCAGCAGGAGAGCGGTTTCGTGGACATGCTCTCGCTCGAAATGGGCAAGGTCATCGTGGGGCAGAAAGCCCTCGTGGAAAACTTGATGATTGCGATGCTTTCCGGCGGACATATCCTGTTGGAAGGGATGCCGGGCCTCGCCAAAACCCTTGCCATCAGCACCTTGTCGAAGGCAGTGAGCGCCAAGTTCAGCCGGATTCAGTTTACGCCGGATTTGCTGCCCGCCGACGTGACCGGCACCTTGATTTATTCCCAGAAAAAAGAGGAGTTTGAAGTACACAAGGGCCCGGTTTTCGCGAACTTCGTACTGGCGGATGAAATCAACCGTGCGCCCGCCAAAGTGCAGTCCGCCCTGCTGGAAGCGATGCAGGAAAAACAGGTGACGCTGGGCGACCAGACCTATCGCCTGCCGGAGCCGTTCCTGGTCATGGCGACGCAGAACCCCGTGGAGCAGGAGGGTACGTATCCGCTGCCCGAAGCCCAGGTGGACCGTTTCATGCTCAAGGTCCTCGTGAGCTATCCCGGCAAGGAGGAAGAGAAACTGATTGTCCGCATGAACAACAGCGGCGTGTTCCCCGAGCCTTCTCCTGTCGTGACCCCGGAAGACATCATGCGCGCCCGGGGGATTGTGCGCGAAGTGTATATGGACGAGAAAATCGAGCGCTATATCGTCGATATCGTGTATGCCACCCGCACCCCGGCGGCGTATGGCCTGCAGGAACTTTCCGGCCTGATCGGATACGGGGCTTCTCCCCGTGCCAGCATTTCGCTGAGTCTCGCAGCCAAGGCCTATGCCTTCATCAAGCGCCGCGGCTATGTGATTCCCGAAGACGTGCGGGCGGTCTGTCCCGAAGTGCTGCGCCACCGGCTCGGCCTGACTTATGAGGCGGAAGCCGAAAACGTGACGCCTGACCAGATTGTCGAGCAGGTCATCAACGCCGTGGTCGTTCCGTAGTCCCTTTCCGAGACATCCGCCATGCAGGCATCAGCGACAGATTTGTTGAAGCGGGTCCGGAAAATCGAAATCAAGACCCGCGCCCTTTCCCGCCAGATTTTCGCGGGCGAATACCATTCCGCTTTCAAAGGCCGCGGAATGGCGTTCAGCGAAGTGCGTGAATACCAGTGGGGGGATGATGTCCGTTCCATGGACTGGAACGTGACGGCGCGCCTGCGGAGTCCCTATGTCAAGGTATTCGAGGAAGAGCGGGAACTGACCGTCGTGCTGCTGGTCGATGTCAGCCGTTCCGGACTTTTCGGAACGGTGGGGGAGACCAAACGGGAACGGCTGGCGGAAATCGCGGCGGTGTTGAGTTTCAGCGCCATCCTCAACAATGACAAAGTGGGCGCCCTGTTTTTCAGCGACAAGGTGGAAAAGTTCATTCCCCCGAAGAAAGGGCGTTCCCACCTGTTGCACATCATCCGGGAGATGCTGGAACTCCAGCCTTCCTCGGACGGGACGGATATCGGCGCGGCCCTGCGGTTCTTGACCAACGCCTTGAAGAAAAAATGTACGGCTTTCGTGCTCAGCGATATGCTGGACGTGGATGCAGCGGGCATGCCACGGTATGAAGAGGCGCTCAAAGTGGCCGTGAACCGGCACGACATTTCCGTGATACAGATACACGACCCCCTGGAACGGGCGCTTCCCGCCGTCGGGCTCGTCCATGCCAAGGATGCCGAAACGGGGCGGACGGCTTGGGTCGATACTTCGTCCCGGGCGTTCCGGACGGCCTATGTCGCATGGTCTGCCGCGTTGGCGCGCACGCAGGAGCAGTTGCTGAACAAGTATCGCATCGACCATGTGGACATTGCGACGGACGAAGATTATGTGAAAGGCCTGATGGCATTATTCAACCGCCGATGAGACTCCTGATTTTGATGCTTGCGGCCCTTTCAGGGCTCCTTCCTGCCGGAACTGCGTGGCTGAAGCAACTCCAGCCCCGGGATTCCATCCTGGTCGCCGACCAGCTTGCATATGGCTTCACCCTGGATTCCCTGGACAGGGAGACGATGATTGCCCTGCCCGATTTTACGGCAGCTTCCAACGATACCCTGACATTGGTGCGCGGCTGGAAACTCGATACCGTGCGGCGGAAAGGCGTACTCTCCGTCAGCGGCAGCATTGTGCTGGCACCGTTTGAGGAAGGACGTTACCTGCTGCCGCCCATTCCGGTGGTCCGGCAGGTGGCGGGACGCTCCGATACCCTGTTTTTCGAGGGGGTGGAGATGGACGTCAAGGCCATTCCGGTCGATACGGCGACCTTCGTCATCCGTGACCTCAAAGGGCAGATTCATTATCCGCTGACCTTTGCCGAGGTCTTTCCCTGGGTGGGGGGCGGCCTGCTGGCGGCGGTCTTGCTCGCCGGCCTCGTGTTCCTGCTCGTGCGGCATTTCCGCCGCGGCAGGGAAGGGGAGGTCGCCCGCGAGCCGGCCTATCTGGTGGCGCTCCGGCAGCTGGAAAAGTTCCGGGGCGACAAATTCTGGGCGCCGGACAGGCAGAAAGCCTATTATTCCGGAATTACGGATGCCTTGAAGGCTTATATTGACGAGCGTTTCGGCGTGGATGCGCCCGAAATGACGACGGCGGAACTGTTCGCGGCGCTGAAATCGGCGCAGGACATTACGCCGGAATTGTTCACGGAACTCCGGGAGCTTTTTGAATGTGCCGATTTCGTGAAATTTGCCAAATATACGGCCACGGAAGAGCAGAATGCCAAGGCCCTGCCGCTGGCTGTCCGTTTTGTGACAAGTACCTCCCCGGCGGAACTGGAAGG
>JAGAFI010000179.1 GCA_017612675.1 Bacteroidales bacterium | reverse complement strand
GTTGATGCGGTGGTCCGTGACGCGGCCCTGCGGGTAGTTGTAGGTCCGGATCTTGGCGGAGCGGTCGCCCGTGGACACCATCGTCTTGCGCTTGGCGGCAATCCCGTCGAGATATTTCTGGTGCTCCAAATTATACAGGCGGGTACGCAATTCCTCGAAAGCCCGGTCTTTGTTTTTCAACTGGGAACGTTCCTCCTGGCATTGCACCACCAGCCCGGTGGGGATATGGGTCAGACGCACGGCGGAATAGGTGGTGTTGACCCCCTGTCCGCCCGGACCGGACGAGCAGAACAAATCCAGCCGGATGTCGTCCCAATTCAAGTCCACGTCAAATTCGCCGGCTTCCGGGAACACCGCCACGGATGCGGCGGACGTCTGGATGCGGCCCTGCGTCTCCGTCTGGGGCACACGCTGCACCCGGTGTACGCCGGATTCGTATTTCATCACCCCATATACGCCGTCCGGACCGCTGAGTTTGAAGACAATCTGCTTGAAGCCGCCGGAAGTCCCCGGCGCCTGGTCGGTCACTTCCAGCTTCCAGCCCCGCCGTTCAGCGAAATGCTGGTACATCCGGAACAAATCGCCCGCAAAGATGGCCGCCTCGTCCCCGCCGGTCCCCCCACGGATTTCCACCATCGCATTCTTGGCGTCGTCCGGGTCCGCCGGAATCAGCAACAGCTTGATATTCTGCTCCATGAGCGGCAGCTGCGGCTCGATTTCAGAAATCTCCTCACGCGCCATTTCACGCAGTTCGTCATCCTTTTCGTTCAGCAGGATATCTTTCGCCGCCTGCAGGTCGTCCAGTTTCTTCTTGTATTCCAAGCCCGCCCGGATGATGGGCTCCAGTTCCTTGTAATCTTTGTTCAACTGGACATATCGCTTCATGTCGGCCATCAGGGCCGGATCGGAAAGCTGGTCCTGCAAGGACTGGAATTTTCCCTGCAGGGAGAGCACTTTTTCAAGCAAGGTATTCTCCGCCATGGATTCAGTCGATTTTTTTCAGGTAACAGCGGCGCCGCATATAGGGCTCATGCTCGTAGCTGTTCCAAATGTTCACCGCGCTGTTGCTTTCAATCTGCGGATTGGAAATCGCCCACCGGTTGCCGATTTTCTTGGCCCGGTCCGCCATCTCGCGGTAATAGATGGCGGAAATCCCCTTGTTCTGCCAGGCCGGAACGGCCCCGTTCACCATCAGGTCGGTCAGTTCATAGTTGTGCATCGCACGGAGCAGGTGGAACCAGCCGAAGGGGAAAAGCTTCCCTTTCGCTTTCTGCAAGGCCTCCGAGATGCTCGGGAAGGAAATGCCGAATGCCACCAGGTTGTCGTGTTCGTCGAACAGGATGCAGCTCGCCTTGTCCGAAACGAAACGCAGGCTCGCCTTCGCTTCCTCCTCGATTTCCACGTCGGTAAGGGGAATGAAATTATAGACCGACTGGGCAAAACTGTCGTTATAGACCTGGAAGAACCGCCGGACCTGCGCGGGATCTTTTTTCAATTTGTCGAGGCTGCCGATATGCAGGTTGTAGCGCTCGGACACCAGCTTGGCGACCCGGCGGGCCTTTTCCGGCACCCCGTGGTTGGCCACCAGCTTGTACTGAATCCAGTCGCATTCCTTCGTGAAGCCCAGCGCCGCCATCAGGTCGTTGTAATACGGATAGTTGTACAGGCAGTTGAACGGCGGCACGTTTTCATACCCCTCCACCAGCATACCCTGTTTGCCCAAGGTATTGTAGTACAGCGGGCCATGGATTTCCGTCATCCCCTCCTGCTTCGCCCAGGCCTCCGCCGTCCCGACCAGCAGGCGGGCCACCTCCAGGTTGTTGATGACATCGAACCAGCCGAAGCGGACGCGGGCGAGGTGATAGCGCTCGTTGTAGCGGGGATTGATCATCGCGCAAATGCGTCCGACCACCCGGCCTCCTTCGTCCAGCGCCATCCACATCCGGCGTTTGCAATACGACAGCGTGGAAACCCGGGTCAGGGCATACACCTGGTCGGTATGGAGCGCAGGCACATATTGGGGACAGTTCCGGTACAGTTCATCCGGGAATTTGATGAACCGCATCAGGTCTTTCCTGTTGAGAACTTCTACAACTTGATACTTCATGGCTCACAAATTTAGAATCTGTTTTGATTTTTTCCAAAAGTTCTTTCCGCCCGCAGCCATGGCACCCGGCATGGCGCACCGCACACAAGGCCGTTTCCCCGGCCAGGCGCTACCCCACATCGTGTATTCCGGCGATGTGGCAGACCGCAGCCTGCGCACACACGCAGCCGAAGACGGCGGGGAGCCAGGACACGGTGCCCACCTGCGACTTCTTGTTGCGGCTTTCCTCCAGCACCATCCCTTCCTTGTCGGGGAACTCGGGGGAATACACGGCGAGGAAGCCGTCCCGCACGCCCAATTTGTGCAGTTTCTTGCGAATCATCCGGGCCAGGGGGCAGTAACAGGTCTTGCCGATGTCGTCCAGACGCACCCGCGTCGCATCCAGTTTGGCGCCGCTGCCCATCGAACTGACCAGCGGGATTCCGTTCCGGAGGCAATACAGAATCAGCCCGACCTTGGGGCCGAGGGTATCGATGGCGTCCACCACAAAATCCGGCGTCCCGACGACCGTAAAATCATCCGTCAGGTATTCCTCATACAGACGAAGCTCCAAGGCGGGATTGATATCCTGCAGCCGGGCACCCAGCACCCGGCACTTCGGCGCACCCAGCGTGGAATGCAAGGCAGGCAGCTGGCGGTTGAGATTGGTCTCGCTGACCGTATCGGCATCGATGAGGGTCAGATGCCCCACACCGGCACGGGCGAGCATTTCCGCCGCCATCGCCCCGACACCGCCGACACCGACCACCGCCACCCGCGCGGCAGCAAGCCGGGCGAGCGCCTCTTCCCCGAGCAGCATGCCCGTCCGTTCCGTCCAAGACACAGGAAAGGGAATCTATATGCTGAAATTGTGGTAATGCGGGCCGAAACGCTCGAAGGCCTGGCGGTCCAGCATTTCCCGGTCTTCGGGATGGGCGATGCTGATCAGCAGCTTGGCACGGTCCTGCAGCGAGCGGCCATACACGTCCACAGCACCGTATTCTGTCACGAACCAATGCCCGTCCGGACGGGGCGTCACGACCCCGCCTCCCGGATTCAGGCTGGCGACAATCTTGTTCCGGCCCTTGTTGGTACGGGATGCGAGCGCAATGATGCTCTTGCCGCCTTCGCTCATGGACGCGCCCCGGACGAACTCCAGTTGTCCGCCCGTTCCGCTGAAGATGCGCGTGCCGATGGAATCCGCGCAGACCTGTCCGGTAATATCCACCTCCACGGCAGAATTGATAGCCTTCATGTGGGGATTCTGCGCGATGATAAAAGGATTGTTGGTATAGGCGATATCCCGCATCAGCACATCGGGATTGTGATCGATAAACGAATATACTTCCTGGGACCCCAGCAGGAAAGAAGCGACCACCTTGCCAGTATCCAGTTTTTTGTTCGCGCCGTTAATCACGCCCGCCTTGATGAGGCGGAGCAGGCCGTCCGCGAACATTTCGGTGTGCAGGCCAAGGTTCTTGTGGCCGCCCAGCTGGCTGGCCAGCGCGTTGGGAAGCGCCCCGATGCCCATCTGGATGCAGTCGCCGTCTTCCACCAGGGCCGCGCAATTCCGACCGATTTCCATTTCCACAGGCGTAGGCTCCGCAAAACTGGCCGTCGTCAGCGGGGCGTCGTCCTCCACGAGGTAATCGAAACGCTCCAGCGGCACCAGGTCCCCGTACGCAAACGGTACGTTGGGATTGACCACGCCGATCACCAGATCTGCGCTCTCCACCGCCGCGACCGAACAATCGAAAGATGTTCCGAAAGAGACCATTCCGTTCTCATCCGGGAGGGAGACATTCACCAATGCCGCCCCCAGCGGAATAATCCGTTCCCGGTACAGTTTCGCGCTCTCCCCCAGATGGACGGGCAGATAGTCGGCATAACCGGCGTTGACATTCGGCCGCACGTTGGCTCCGATGAAAAAGCCCTGGTCAAAGAAGATGCCTTCATAGCGGGGCTCACTGTACGGCGCGGGACCTTCCGTATGGAAATGATGAAAATGCAAGTCACGCACATCGCCGGCATCGGCGCGGCGGCACAGGGCCTGAATCAGACAATGGGGCACGCTGGCCACGCTGCTCAAATGGATATGGCTTCCGGATTTGATATGGCTGACCGCTTCGTCAGCGCTTACGAAATGGATGGGCTTCATCTTGATTTTTATTATTTTTGTAGTCTGCAAATTTATAAAATTATTCCGATGCACACAAAAGAAGCGAAACTGGCCGCATTCGCCCGCCTGCTCGACACGATGGACGCCCTGCGCCGCCACTGCCCGTGGAACGCCGCCCAGAGCATGGAGAGCATCCGCCCGATGACGGAAGAAGAGGTATATGAACTCAGCGATGCCATCCTGAAAGAAGACAAAGCGGAAATCGCCAAGGAAATCGGCGACCTGCTCTACCACATGGCTTTCTATGCCTGCATCGGAGAAGAAGAAGGCGCATTCGATATCGCGGACTGCCTCAACAAGGTCTGCGACAAGATGGTCTTCCGGCATCCGCACGTTTTCCGGGCGGACGGCACCCTCGTCCCCGCGGGACAAGCCCCTTCCGCCAAAGAAATCGCCGACACCTGGGAACTGGTGAAAGCCAAGGAAAAAGACGGCAACAAAACCGTGATGGGCGGCATCCCGGACGCAATGCCCGCCGTGCTGAAAGCCATGTCCATGCAGGAGAAAGCCCGGGGCTGCGGGTTCGACTGGGAACGGCGCGAAGATGTCTGGGACAAAGTGCGGGAAGAAATCGGAGAAGCGGAAGCCGCCGCGCAGGAAAGCGGCACGGCACACCTCGAAGAAGAGTTGGGAGACCTGCTGTTCGCCACCATCAACGCCGCACGCCTATATGGCATCGATGCCGAGAAAGCGCTGGGCGGAACCTGTTCGAAATTCCGCAGGCGTTTCAATTATCTGGAGGAAAAGACGCTCCGGCAAGGTCACAAGCCTTCCGACCTGTCTCTTGCCGAACTGGACGCCCTTTGGAACGAAGCGAAAGCGAAAGGATTATAGCGCTCTTTCCACCGGCTTCACACGCCACGCAAAAAGCAGCCCGGACAGGCAGAACACCCCGACACCCAGCCATGGCGCCCATGTCCCGGGCAGGTGAAAGCCGATTTTATCGACACAGATATACGTCACGCAGACGGCGGTCATAAAACACGCCGGCAGCAGCCCTATCAGGTAATACAGGCCTCTGCGACGGCGATACAGCCAGCTGCTGACGGCCCAGAGCGTAAAGCAGGCAAGGGACTGGTTCGCCCAGCCGAAAT
>JAGAFI010000019.1 GCA_017612675.1 Bacteroidales bacterium | reverse complement strand
TTTGCGCACCAGATAATGGGCGTCTCCCTTGGCCGCCACCTGTGGCAGGTGGGTGATGGCCATCACCTGCATCCGCGCCCCCATCGCGCAGATGATGCGCCCCATCTTGTCGGCCACGCTGCCGGATACCCCGCTGTCGATTTCATCGAAAATCATCGTGGGCATCCCGAAATAATTGGCCATCATCTCCTTGAGGGATAGCATGATGCGCGACAATTCCCCGCCGGACGCACATTTCGCCACGTCCACCGGTTCGGAACGGTTGGCGGAAAAGGCGAAGCAGACGCTCTCCCGGCCCGCAGGCCCGGGGGCGGCAGGCTGCAAGTCCACCAGAAAACGTGCGTTCTCCAATTCCATATAAGCGAGGGAGCGCCCGATGGCAGCGGCAAAATCCGGGGCGGCTTTCCGCCGGGCCTCCGAAAGCGCCGCACAACACGCTTCATAGCGTGCCTGCGTCCCGGAGGCTTCTTGTTCCAAACGGCAGATTTCATCCCCGAGGCTCCCGGTGTCCGAGACCGCCGCCGCATACCGCTCGCGGACGGCCAGCAGGGCATCGATGTCCTGACAGCCGTGCTTCCGCAACAAGGCATACAAGCGGGAAAGCCGGGTTTCCACTTCCTGCAGGCGGGCAGCGGAGGAATCGATGCCTTCACCCGTGGACAGGATTTCCTGCCGGATGTCCGCCAGTTCGATGCGGACGGCATCCAAACGCGATCCCACGCCCTCCAAAGAAGGAAGGAAACGGGCGGCTTTGCGGACGAAACGGGCGGACGCCCCGACGGCATCCTCCAGACCCGGAAAAGCGCTGCCATCGTCCGGGTCGAATACAAATGCGGCCTGCGACAGGTTTTCCTTGATTTCCTCGGCGTTGGCCAGCGCTTGCTGTTCCTGTTCCAGCGCTTCCAGTTCGCCCGGACGGAGGGAAGCGGCGTCCAGTTCCTGCAACTGCGCTTCGTTGTAGGCCTGTTCGGCCTGTAAGGCGGCCAGGCGTTCCTTTGCCTGCGAGAGGGATTTCTGCAAGGCGGACCAATCCCGCCATGCGGCGGCACAGCCGGCAGCAAGGGATTCGGCTCCGGCGAAACGGTCCAGCATGGTACGCTGGAAATCCTTGTCCGTCAGCAGCAAACTCGCGTGCTGGGAATGGATGTCCACCAGATGGGCGGACAACTCGCCCAAAAACGGCAGGGTAACGGGCGCGTCATTGACGAAACTGCGCGAGCGCCCGGAAGCGTACAGCACACGGCGGATGACAAGCTGTCCGTCCGCCCATTCCAAATCTTCGCGCTCCAGCAGCGGACGCAGGGAGGCATCCGCCGCGAACTCCGCTTCCACGATGCAACTGTCCGCCCCCGGGGCAATCTGGGAGGCATCCCCTTTCCCGCCGGTCAGCAGGGACAAAGCACCCAGCAAAATGGATTTGCCGGCACCCGTCTGCCCCGTGATGATGACAAGACCGCCCGGAAATTCAACATCCAGGGCGTCTATCAGCACGAAGTGCCGGATATGCAGGCGCTGCAGCATCGGCGAAGGGCGCTATTCGCTCTCCGCCACCCTGTAGTACAGTTCGCCGTTTTCAAACTCCGCAATGGCAACCAAATCGGGTTTGGGCTGGCGCTCGTAGTATTTGGAGATGTCGATTTGTTCTTTGTTCTCGAACACTTCGTCCATCGTATCGCGCTCGTTCTTGAAGTCCTCCAGCTTTTTGCTGAGTTCCTTCTTCTCGGCCAGCGCAATCTGGTTGGCGCGCTTGGAGAGGATGACGACGGTTTCGTAGATGTTGCCCGTAGGGGCGGCGAGCGTCTTGATGTCCCGCGTAATGGTGTTGGTCGGTATTTTCTTTTCCATATTGTTATTACGCACGAAGTCCGGATAAAAGTTTCATTTTTTTACTTTCGCATACAAAGCGTCCAATTCCTTGCGCCGGGAGGACTCGGGATATTCGCTGACGAAGTTGAAATAATCGTCCACGAACACGAGGAAACGCTCTTTCTGCTTTTCCCGCACGCTCATCTGGGCATATTTGTAGGAAGACATGGCGGCATAATACAGGATTTCCTCCCGGTAGATGTTGTCCGCACCGTCCTTGAGGATGTTTTTCATGGCCACGCGGGCGGCCTTGTAATCCTCCATCTTATAATACAGGCGGGCGTTCTCGTAGGCCTTTTTGTCCAGCCGGTCATTGAGTTCCTTGAGCATCGCCTGGCATTCCGCCATGTGCCGGGTGTCCGGATGGGCGATGATGTATTCGCTGATGGCCGTAATCGTCCGGTAGGTCGGGGTCTGGTCCAGTTCATACCGGTAGGTGGAACGGGACAGGCAGTCCAGCCGCATGAACGCGGCGGATTCGGCAAAGGGACTTAAAGGGAAGCTTTCAACGAATTTCTCGAAATTGGTCTCCGCCGTGGCATAATCCTTGGCCCGGTAATTACTCAATCCCCAATAATACAATACGGTATCTTCACGGGGCGTCCCCGCGACCGAGAGGGTCAGCGATTCGAAAAGCTGGGCAGCACGCAGGTATTTCCCGGCGAGGAACAAATCCATCGCGGTTTCATATTTCTCATCCCGGTCGCCGCTCTCCAGCAGTTTTTCGAAACTGCTTTTGCAGGCGAACAGGCCCAGCAGGCAGCAGCACAGCAACACTATCCGTTTCATCCTTTCAAAAATTTTTCAGCATCCAGGGCGGCCCGGCAACCGGAAGCCGCAGCGGTAATGGCCTGGCGGTATCGGGGGTCCTGCACGTCCCCGGCGGCAAAGACGCCCGGCACATTGGTGCGGGAAGAAACGCCGTCCGTGCGGATGTAGCCCGCCTCATCGGTTTCCACCCACGGCGCAAACAGTTCCGAAACCGGGTGGTGCCCGATGGCCACGAAAAAGCCGTCCACGGAAATGTCAAAAACCGCGCCATCGTTCCGCGCGAGGCGGACGCCCGTCACCCCGGACGCATCGCCCAGCACTTCCTGCGTGTTGCAGTTCCACAGGATTTCGACATTGGGCAGGGCCTTGATGCGCGCCTGCATCGCCTCTGATGCCCGCAGCACGTCACGGCGGACAACCAGATACACTTTCCGGCAGAGGGAGGCCAGGTAGGAGGCCTCTTCGCAGGCCGTATCGCCCCCGCCCACGACGGCCACGTCCTTTTTCCGGTAGAAAAAGCCGTCACAGGTGGCGCAGGCCGACACGCCCATGCCCCGGAAGCGCGTTTCGGAAGGGAGGCCCAGGTAGCGTGCCGTCGCCCCGGTCGCAATGATGAGCGTCTCCGTTTCCAGCTGCTGCCCGCCGGCGGCCAGGCAGCGGAAAGGACGGGCGGACAGGTCAGCCGCTTCCACCGCCCCGCTCCGGATGTCCGCCCCAAGCCCCACGGCCTGGGCACGCATCGCCGCCATCAACGCATTCGCATCGATGCCGTCCGCAAAACCGGGATAATTCTCGATGCGGGTGGTCGTCGTCAGTTGTCCGCCGGGGACGTCACCCTCGTAGAGGACGGGAGAGAGTCCCGCCCGGGCGGCATAAATGGCCGCCGTATAACCGGCAGGCCCCCCGCCGACAATCAGGCACTTGATTGGTTCCATCGCGTTACTTTTCTGAAGCTTTTTGCATGAGTTCCTGCACGGAAATGTCCTGCAGGCTGATTTTTTTCCGCTCCCCGCCGCGCATTTCCACGCGGGCGGACAAATCCAGCGTCAGGGAGGAGAGGTCCGCATTCGCGGAGAACAGGTGCAGGGGAATGCCCGTCACGCCCTCCGCCAGCGAAAGGTGCAGCAGCACCGGATATTCCGCAAGCGGTCCCCGCTCCACCACCAGGTCGTCCGCCGTAAAATCCGCGAGCGGCACCCCGTCCCACTTCACGCAGCCCGCAATCTCCCGCAGGCAGAAAGCACGGGCCGGGTTGTCCACCCCGACGCGCAGCCGCACGTCCAGGCGCGAGAGGCCGACCGGGGAAAGTGTTTCCAGACAGCAGGACCGTACGGACACTTGCCGCAGGGCCGACACGCAGGAAACCGCCGCCAGCAGCGGCAGGCAGCAGACCAACAGGAGCAGGAAGCGTTTCATCCCATTCATCAGGAAGGCAAATATAAGAAAAATTCTCCTATATTTGCAGTTCTGTGGAACCCTGCCTGCACATGAAAAAGCTATATATCGAAACCTACGGTTGCCAGATGAACGTGGCGGATACGGAAATCGTGTTTTCCATCCTCGGGAAAGCGGGTTATACCCGGACGGAGGACATCCGGGAAGCCGACGTCATCTTCGCCAACACCTGTTCGGTACGGGACAACGCAGAACAGCGCATCCTCGGACGCATCGAGTACTTCCAGACGGCACGGAAAAGCCGGCCCGAAGTGCTGGTCGGCATCCTCGGCTGCATGGCCGAGCGCATGCAAGAGCAATTGCTGGCCTCCGGAAAAGTCGATATCGTGGCGGGGCCGGACAGTTACCGGCGCCTGCCGGAACTGCTTGCCGCCGCCAGCCGTACCAGCCCGGGCATCGACGTGTGCCTGTCCCGGGAAGAGACCTATGCGGACATCGTCCCGGTGCGGCTCGACAAGAACGGGGTTTCCGCTTTCATCTCCATCATGCGGGGCTGCAACAATGTCTGCTCGTACTGCGTCGTTCCCTATACCCGGGGCGCCGAACGCTCCCGCGATCCGCATTCCATCGTCCGGGAGGCCTGTGACGTTTTCCAAAAAGGGTATCGGGAAGTGACCCTTCTCGGCCAGAACGTCGACAGCTACCTCTGGAAGTCTGAAACGGAGACGGTACATTTCGCGGAGCTCCTCCGGAGAGTCGCCTCGGTGGATCCGCTCCTGCGGGTCCGTTTCTCCACTTCCCATCCGAAAGACATCTCCGACGAAGTCATCGAAACGATGGCCGCGTACGACAACATTTGTAAGCACATCCATCTTCCCGTCCAGTCCGGCAGTTCCCGGATGTTGGAGAAGATGCGTCGTAAATACGAC
>JAGAFI010000178.1 GCA_017612675.1 Bacteroidales bacterium | reverse complement strand
GATGATATTGACGAAACCTGCTTTGTGCTGCATCAGAGGTATGCTCCCATTTTGAGGATATTGATTTCCTGCTCACCCAGGTAGCGCCACTGGCCTTTTTTCAGGCCTTTCTTGGTCAGGCCGGCGAAATAGACGCGGTCCAGGGCCTTGACGCAGTAGCCGAGGTGTTCGAAGATGCGGCGCACGATGCGGTTGCGGCCCGAATGGATTTCGATGCCGATTTTGCGCTTGTCGTTTTCGTCGATATATTCCAGCGCATCCGCCCGGATTTCCCCGTCTTCCAGAATGATGCCGTCCATGATTTTCTGGAAATCCTCCGCACCCAGCGCCTTGTCGAGGGAGACCTGGTAGATTTTCTTCTTGTCATAGGCGGGATGGGTCAGCCGCTCGGCGATTTCCCCGTCGTTGGTCAGCATCAGCACGCCGGTGGTGGCCTTGTCCAGCCGTCCGACGGGATAGACGCGCTCCTTGCAGTTCTTCATCAGGTCGAGGACGGTCTTCTCCGCGTGGGGGTCGCTGGCGGTGGTGACGAAGCCGCGCGGCTTGTTCATCACGATATATACTTTGTCTTCCCCTTTCAGCCTTTCGCCGTTGAAACGGATGTCGTCTTCGAAGATATTGACCTTGGTGCCGAGTTCGGTGACCACCTGTCCGTTGACGGTCACGACACCCGCCTGAATCAGCGTGTCCGCTTCGCGGCGGGAACAGACACCCGAGTTGGCGATGAATTTGTTGAGGCGGATTTCGTTCTTGATGACTTCGGGACGGCGTTCTTCGCTTTCGGCGCGCCTGCGGTCTTCCGATGAGCGCCTGCTCACCATCCTGTCCATGCCCTCGGATGCTTCCTTGGAGAAATAGGGGGTGCCGGGACGCGGCTTGCCGTGCATCCGTTTCCCGCCGAAGCCTGACCCGGGGTCTTTGGAAAAGCCGCCGCTGCGACCGGGACGGTTTCCGTAAGCAGGACGTCCGTCTTCCCGGCGTTCTCCTGCCGCCGGCCTTTCGCCGTAGGGACGCTGCCCTTCCCGGGGGGCAAAGGTCCTGCGGGGCTTGTAGCCCCCTTCCCGGCTCCCGTGTTCGTTGCGGAATCCGCGGGGACCGCCTTCGCGGTGGCCGTGCTCCCCGTGCGGACGGGAACCTTCCCGGTAGGGAACCCTTTCGGCGCCCTCGTGTGCGGGTCTTTCATTCGGAACATGTACTTTTTCGCTTGGGACGCCCTGTGTTTTCCGGGGTCTAAGTTTTCGGCCTTCTTTAGAAAATCCTTCCATGGTGTTGTGACGGCTTCCGCCATCATTTTAAGTTGAATATGTAGGTAATGGTGCCCTCTTGCAAAGCGGGGGCATTCGCTTTCATGTTGAATCCGGTTTCCATGGCGGCGTTGCGTGCGGCGGCCCACAGGGCCTTGTCCGTGACCGTGGTCCCGTCCGCGCCGGGCACCGCTTTCTGTACTTTCCCGTACTGGTCCACCCAAATCTTGACGACGACCGTACCGCTCTCCTGGGAAGCGTAGGCGGGCTTTTTCAGGCCGCTCTTGTCCACATAGCGCCCTTCGAGACGGGCATTTGCCTTGCCCTCCGGGCTTCCTTTCTCGGTGTTGCCGTCCGGCTGTCCCGCCTTGAACAGGGCGGAAGCCTCCGATGCGCCGTGCGGGGCGGTCAGGGACGTGTCTTTGCGGGCCATGCCGGGAAAGGCTGCACGCGGGTCAAGCAGGGGCTCTTCCTGCTGCTCCGGAGCGGGTACGTCCACGTCCCCGTGCGGGTCTTCCCGCGTGGCGAGCGTCAGGTTTGCCTGCTTCGATTCGTGCGGCGAAGCGCTCCGCTGCACGAGCGTGATGTTCTTTTCCTTGTCCACGTTTTCACTGCGGGGTTCCTGCCCGTCCCGCTGCCTGACGGGCATTTCCGTCTCTTCCACCATATCCAGCAGGAATACGTTTTCCGGCGGCGGGGGATACAGGTATTTGAGCCCGGAGAAGGTCACGGACAGGAGTGCGCACAAGTGCAGGACCAGCGTCATGGTGATGCCGGCAGCCGTGGCGTTCCGCGCCCGCTCATTCCGTTCCCGCAGGTATTGTTTCATTCCGCTTGCGTGGCCAGGATGACTTTGTAGTGGTTGTGTTTGGCGATGTTCATCACCTGCACGATTTCCCTGATGGGTACGCTTTCGTCCGAATAGATGGAAAAGGTCGGCTCTTCTTCCAGCTGCAACCGTTCCTTCAGGGCGTTTTCCACCTGCTCAAAGGGGAGGGGCGTTTCGTCACCGTTGATATGATAGGTGTAGCGGTCTTCTCCCCAGTCTTTGATGGAAACGCTGACGGTGGCTTTCGCCCCTACCTGTCCCGTGCTTTTCGGCAACAGGAGTTTCAGCGCGTTGGGATTTACCAGCGTGGAGGTTACGAGGAAAAAGATGAGCAGCAGGAAGACGATGTCGGTCATGCTGGACATGGACATCGTGGGATCCGCCCGGGTGGTTCTTTTCAGTGCCATTACGCTTCGTCTTTATCCGCCCCGTTCAGCATGTCCATCAGTTCAATGGTGCTGCTTTCCATCTTGAAGACGATGTTGGAGACCGTGGAGGTCAGGTAGTTGTAGCCGAAATACCCGAGAATGCCCACGATGAGGCCGCCGACGGTCGTAATCATGGCCGTATAAATGCCGCTGGAAAGCAGGGTGATGTCGATGTTGTTGCCCGCCTGGGACATGTTGAAGAACGCCTGGACCATGCCGATGACCGTTCCGAGGAACCCGATCATCGGGGCGCCGCCGGCAATCATCGCGAGGTACGGCAGCCCTTTTTCGAGCCGCGCCACTTCCACGTTGCCCACGTTTTCCACCGCCGTCTGGATGTCGGACAGGGGTTTCCCGTTGCGCTCCAGGCCGGTTTCCACCATCCGGGCGACCGGGGTGTCGTATTTGGCGCAGAGCGTCCTGGCGGACTTGAACTTCCCGTCATGGATATAATCCCGGATGTCTTTCATGAAGTCTTTGTCAATCTGGCCGGCTTGCCGGAGCAGCCACCATTTCTTGCCGAAAATATACACGGCGAGGATGCTCAGGATGAGCAGCACAATCATCAGCCAGCCGCCTTTGGCAGCCAACTCAAGCAGGGAAAAGGACATTTCCTGTTGCGCGGGCGCACCGGCCACGGCCTCGACCATGTCGCTTTGAAGTAAATGGAACAGCATGTTGGGTATTGGTTATTTTATATAAAATACAACTTACAAATATAAAGCATTTCCCCCGCTTCTGCAAATTGCGTGCGCGATATCCGCCCGGCATCATGACCGGCGGGAAGCGGCTTCGTTTTGCCTGTGCAGCGGGCTGCCGGCTTCCGGCAAAACGCACGTCCGGGAGCGGCTGTCGGGAAGGGCATATAGGGGCACTTCGCACTTTCAAGCGTTTCCTTACCGGCTGCCGCCTGCGGCAAAGGTTCGGGTGGGGGACTACCGCAAATCGGCCAGTTCGTAGATGAGCCGTTCCGTCTTTTCCCAGCCGAGGCAGGGGTCCGTGATGGATTTTCCGTAGCAGTGTTCCCCGGAGGTCTGGGCGCCGTCATCGATGTAGGACTCAATCATCAGCCCCTTGACCAGCGCACAGGTTTCGGCGCAGTGGCGGGTGCTGTGCAGGACTTCTTTGGCGATGCGCCCCTGTTCCAGGTATTGTTTGCCGGAATTGGAATGGTTGCAGTCGATGATGACCGCGGGATGCATGAACGGGCCGGCGGCATACAAATCCACCAGCCGCCGGAGGTCTTCGTAGTGGTAGTTGGGATGGCTGGTGCCGTGGTTGTCCACATAGCCCCGCAAAATGGCATGTGCATACGCGTTTCCCGTGCTCGTCACGTCCCAGTTCCGGTAGATGAAACTGTGCCCGCTCTGGGCCGCCTTGATGGAATTCATCATCACGGACAGGTCGCCTCCGGTCGGGTTTTTCATGCCGACGGGGATGTCGAGGCCGCTCGCCACCAGCCGGTGCTGCTGGTTTTCCACGCTCCGGGCGCCGACGGCCACATACGACAGCAAATCGGAAAGATACAGGTGGTTTTCGGGATAAAGCATTTCGTCCGCGCAGGAAAAGCCCGTTTCCAGCAGGGCGCGCAGATGCAGTTTGCGGATGGCGACCAGTCCCTTGAACAAATCCGGGCTGGCGATGGGGTCGGGCTGGTGGAGCATGCCCTTGTATCCCGCCCCGGTCGTGCGCGGTTTGTTGGTGTAAATGCGGGGTACGAGCACCAGCTTGTCCTTTACCCGTTCCTGCACCGGACGCAGGCGGGCGATATAATCGACGACCGAATCTTCCCGGTCCGCAGAGCAGGGCCCGATAATCAGCAGCAGTTTGTCGGACTCCCCGCCGAGGACGCGGCGGATTTCTGCATCGTTCTCCTTCTTCCGGGCGCTCCCTTCGGCGGTGACCGGATACATCTGTTTGAGTTCCTGCGGGCTGAAAAGCTCGCGGTTGAATTGCATGTTCATGGCTCACGCGTTTTGTCGAAACCGCCCCGGCGCTCCGTGGAAAGGCGCATCAGCGCCCGGAGGGCTTCCGTGTCCCCGTCGGAAAGGGCTTGCCGGATGGCGGTCATCTGATTCGTAAACAAATCTATCTGGGAAAGCAACTGTTCCCGGTTGAGCAGGAACAATTCGCTCCACATTTCGTCATTGATGCGGGCGATGCGGGTCAAATCCCGGAATGAATCGCCCGTGTAGGCGGACAGGTGGGTGGTGTCCTTGCACGTCATCAGCGCCACGGCGATGACATGGGTCAGCTGGCTGAGGAAGCCGATCATCTCGTCGTGCGCTTCCGGGCTGAGGGTGGAAATGGTCTTGAAACCGAGGATGCGCCCGATTTCCTCGCAGCGGGCAATGGCCGCCGGCGTATTGGCCGCCGTGGGGGTGACGATATAATTGGCGCCGCTGAAAATCCGATAGTCCGCCGCCCGGATGCCGGAACATTCCCGGCCCGCCATCGGGTGGGCGCCGACGAACTCCACGCCGGGCCGGAGTTTCGCCTGTACCTGCCGGACGACGGTTCCTTTGACGCCCGTGACGTCCGTCAGCAGCGTTCCCGGCTTGAAAAACGCCTGGTAGCGGTCTATCCAGTCCAGCATTACGTGGGGGTAGAGGGCGAACACCACGATGTCGAAACCGCCCACATAGTCCGCGTCCACGTCCGTCCGGGCGCTGTCCACAAAGCCCTGTTCCAGGGCGTAGCGCACTGTTTCCGCCGCGCGGGAAATCGCCCCCACTTCATATCCGGCGCGTTTCAGCCCCTGGGCGTAACTGCCGCCTATCAGCCCCAGGCCGACAATCAGAAACCTGTCTTTTTTCATCTTTCATCCACAAGGATTTCCGACAGCAAGGCGTCCATCGTCCGCTCGAAATCGCCGTCGTTGTCGATACATACGTCCGCCGCCTGTCTGTACAGGGGCATCCGGACGCGGTATAAGGCCGCCAGGTCTTCCCGGCTGCGCGAGAGGGGCCGGTCCTGGGTGGGCATCAAGTGCGCAAGGCTGCGTTGGAGCAGGAAAATGCGCCCGTTCATTTTGAGTTGCCGCAGGTTTCCCGCCGCCAGGACGGTGCCGCCTCCCGTGGCAATGACCAGGCCCTGCCGGGTGGAAATCTCCGCTACGGCCCCGGCTTCCAGGCGCCGGAAAGCCTGCTCTCCCTCCCGGGAGAAGATGGCGGAAATGCGGCAGCCGGCTTTTTCTTCCACCAGCCTGTCCGTGTCCACGAAACGGCGCCCCGTGCGCTCGGCGAGAATGCGCCCGACCGTACTCTTGCCGGCGGAAGGCATCCCGCACAGCACGACATTGCATTTGCGCGACCACAGGCGGGTGTATGCGTCGTCCACCGTCCCGGGCGACAGTTCCTGCGAAAGGAAGAGTTCCCGGGCGCGGCACGCTTGGGCAACCAGCATATACAGGCCGCCGGCTGCCGGAATGCCTTTTTCCCGGGCATCCAGGACCAGATGGGACTGCAGGGGATTGTAGATGCAGTCCAGGACGCCCTGCAAGGCGGGCATGGCGCCCAAGTCCGGCAAGTGGGCGTTCCCGTCCGGAAACATCCCGACCGGCGTGGCATTGACGAGTACGTCCGCCGCTTGCATCTGCGGCGAGGGAGCGAGCGGAATCTGCTCCGGTCCCTGCGGCTGCCGGACGGCCTGCAGGATGGATTTGGCGCCCAGGGCCCTTGCCGCCACCGAAACGGCTTTCGCCGCGCCGCCTTTCCCGAGGATGACGACCTGTCTGTCCCGCAGGGAAATGCCGGTGTGCCGGGCGAGCGCGGCAAAACCGTCCACGTCCGTATTGTAGCCGGTCAGCCGTCCGTTTTCCTGTACGATGGTATTGACCGCGCCTGTCAGTTGTGCCGTCGGGGAGAGGGCATCCAGCCACGGGAGGACGGCCTCCTTGTAAGGAATGGTGACATTGATGCCTTTGAAAGGCCTTTCCCGTAGGAAAGCGGCGAGCTCCCCGCGCGGGATTTCTTGCAGCACATAGGGTTCCGGGCCGAGTGCATTGTGGATTTCCGGGGAGAAACTATGCCCCAGATGCTCGCCGATCAGTCCGTATTCCATCACGCCTTCCCTCCGTTTGTGCGGGCGGCTCCCAGATAATCCGTGCCGAAGCGGAGGGCGAGTGCATCACAGAGCACGATGCCCGTGAGGCTGGTCACCACGATGCAGATGCGCCGGATGATGGCCGGGTCGTGCCGGCCCGTGACCCGGAGCGTGGCTTCTTCCCCCGTCAGGAAATTGACCGTCTGCTGGGGGCGGGAAATGGAGGGCGTTGGTTTTACCGCCGCCTGGAAGAGGATGGGCATGCCGTTGGAAATGCCGCCGTTGATGCCGCCGCTGCGGTTGGTGGCGGTCTGTACCTGCCCGTCTGTCAGGCGGAAGGCGTCATTGGCTTCCGAACCCCGCATCGCGGCCAGGGAAAAACCGGCGCCGAATTCGACGCCTTTGATGCCGCCGATGGAAAACAGGGCATTGGCCAGCATCCCTTCCAGCGAATCGAACCAGGGTTCCCCCACGCCGGCGGGCATGCCTGTGACGGCTGTCTGGATGATGCCGCCCAGGGAATCCCCCTGCTCACGGGCTTCGAGGATGCGCGTACGCATCGCTTCCTCCACCTCGTCCAACACGGGGAAATCCCGGTTTTCCAGATGGTCGAAATCTTGTCCGAAATCCCCGAAAGGACGGTCTTGCACACCGCCGCAGGAGAGGATGTGGGTGCCGATGCGGATGCCCCGTGCCTGCAATGCGGTCAGGGCCACGGCGCCTGCCGCCACGATGCCGGCGGTGATGCGCCCGCTGAAATGTCCCCCTCCCCGGTAGTCTTCGAAGCCCCTGTATTTGACATGGGCCGTGTAGTCCGCATGGGACGGGCGCGCCAGCCCGTAATGGGCGTCGTAATCGCTGCTCCGTACATTCTCGTTGGGAATCAGGATGGTCAGGGGGGTGCCGGTGGTGTATCCCTTGAACACGCCGCTGACGATGCGGAAGGCATCCTGTTCGCGGCGGGCGGTATCCGTGGCACCGCCCGGGCGCCGGCGGGAAAGCTGGGCGGCGATGAAGGTTTCGTCCACCGGGATGCCGGGGGCGAGGCCGTCCAGCACGGCGCACAAGGCTTCGCCGTGGGATTCGCCGGAGAGGGTCAGGATGACGCTGGTGCCGATGCTGTTTTTCATGCGAATGTTTCTTTCGTGCGTACAATGCGCTGCCGCAGGCCGTCCAGGTCCGTCTGGCAGAACGAATACTGTCCGATGCGGGATACCCGGACGGTCTTGACGGAATCCCCGGACTTTTTCTTGTCGTGGCGGATATATGCCAGCAGGGTCTCTACCGGGATGTCGTCCGACGTGGGCAGCCCGTATTTTTCCAGAATGCCCCGGATGCGCCGGCGGGCCTCGCCGTCCGCCATGTACAACATGCCGACGGCCACCGCTTCGCCGTGGTACAGCCGTCCCCCGGAAGCCGCTTCGACGGCATGGCCGACCGTGTGTCCGAAATTGAGGACGGCACGCAGCCCTTTTTCCTCCGGGTCTGCTTCGACGACGGCCATCTTGATGCGGAGCGCGGCGGTGATGATGTCCCCGATGTCCCTGCGGATATCCTGTGCGGACTCGATGCGGGAAAACAGTTCCGCGTCGCTGGTGGCAGCCATTTTCACGACTTCGGCCAGCCCTTCGGCGAAGAGCCTGCCGTCCAGCGTGTCCAGCGTGTCCGGGTCAATGAGCACCCCGGCGGGATGGTGGAAGGCGCCGACGATGTTTTTGACGCCGCCGAAATTGATGGCGGTTTTCCCGCCTATCGAAGAATCCACCTGGGACAGCAGCGTGGTCGGAATATTATAATAGGTGATGCCGCGCAGGTAACAGGCGGCGGCAAAGCCGCTGACATCGCCCACGACCCCGCCGCCGACGGCAACGATGGCATCCGTCCGGGTGAATCCGAGCCGGAGCAGCGTTTTCAGGATACGCGAAAGCGCTTCAGGTGACTTGGCGGCTTCCCCCCGGGGCAACACCAGCAGGGAAGCGTGGGGCAGGGAATCGGCGAGGGTCTGTGCATAGCGGGGCGGAACGCCTTCATCCGTGATGACCAGCACCTTGCGGGCCAAGTCGAAATAGCGGGAAGCGTGGGGCAGGGAAGCGCGGCCGATGTGGATATCATAAGCGATATCCCGGGACCGGAAATGCAGTTCCGTCATGACAGTGCCAGGCATTTGTATGACCCCAGACAGCGGAGCCGGTCGCAGACGGTTTCCATTTGCCGCAGCAAGTCCTGCCCGTTTTCCGTGTGTGCGTTCCCTTCCAGTTCGGCGAAGAAATAGTGGTTCCAGAGCGGGCCCGCCACCGGACGGCTGTGGAGGCAGCTCATGTTGAAGCCGTGGGCGCCGATGATGTTCAGGATTTTGGCGAGGGCCCCCGCTTCGTTGCGTACCGTAAAGGCAAGGATGAAATGGTCGTCCGGTGATGCGGCGGGGGCGCTTCCGGGCTGGTTCCGGGAAAAGACGGCGAAACGGGTGGTGTTGGCCGCAGCGGTGTTGATATGCTTTTCGAGGACATCCAGGCCGTACAACTGCGCGGTTTCCAGCGATGCGATGGCGGCGAGGGTGGGGTCCTGGCGTTCCGCCACGTATTGGGCGGCTGCCGCCGTGTTGCCGAACTCCTGTTCGGAGAGCTTTCGCTCCCGGATGAACGCGGCGCATTGCGCGAGGGCCTGCGGATGGCTGACCACGGTGCGGATGTCCTGGGATTTGGCGCCTTTGATGCCCAGTAGGTGCTGGGTGACATCCAGCGCCGCCATCGCATTGATGTGCAGGTGGCCGGCGAAGGCCAAATCCATGACGGCTCCCACGTCTCCGGCGTAACTGTTTTCGACAGGCAGCAGGGTTGCGTCCGCTTCGCCGTTTTCACAGGCCCGGTAGGCGAGCGAAAAATCCGGATACGGCACCGTTTCCGCTTCCGGGAACAGCCGCCGGGCGGCGATGTGGGCAAAGGCCCCGGGCACGCCGCAATAGGCGATTTTCATGCCCTGCATCAGGCGGGTCTGGTAGGCGCGGGAAAGCTCCATCAACTTTTTGAGCAGCAGGATGTAATACTCCTGCAGGACGGGTTCCTGCAATTCGTCCGCATGGGCGGCGAGCACCCGGGCTTCCTGGGCGGCGTCCAAAACGGGCAATCCGTGCCGGACTTTGTAATCCAGCACCTTCTCTACCAGCCGCATCCGCTTTTCGAACAGGCGGGAAAGCTCCGAATCGGCTTCCCGAATACCCAGGCGGGCTTCTTCCAACGCATTCATGACACTACTCTTGATAAGAGGTAGCGAATGTACGCATAATTATCCTAATCGGCAAGATATTGTCGGGGGAGGGTTGGGAAAACGTACAATTTGGGCTATCTTTGCCGGAAACTGTCAGGAGCATTTGTTTATGTATAAAACGTTTTTGAAAATGGCTTTTTGTGCGTGTCTCGCGGCGGCGGCTGCCGGCTGCGGGAACCGGGATGATTTTCGTTATACCGTTGACCAGTTTGCCGATATCAAGGTCATCCGTTACCGTGTCCCCGGCTGGGAGGACCTGACTTTGCAGCAAAAGGCGTATGCCTATCATTTGGCGGAAGCCACAAAATGGGGTTATGACATCCTGTGGGACCAGCACTGCCGCTTGAACCTGCCTTTGCGCCATACCCTGGAAGCCGTGCTCCGGGAATACGAAGGGGACAGGAACTGCGAGGATTTCAAATTGTTCGAGGAATATGCCAAGCGCGTCTTCTTCAGCGCCGGTGTCCACCATCACTATGCGGAAGACAAATTCCTGCCCGGGTGTGACGTCCGGTATTTCCGGGAACTGCTCGCCCCCTATACCGATGATGTGGCGCTCCTGACCGCTTATTGTTATGCCCCGACGCTGTATCCCCAGCGCCGCAGCCATGCCACAGACGGGGATATCGTCCGGCAGTCCGCCGTCCATTTCTATCAATATGTCTCTCGGGCCGACGTGGAGGCCTATTACGCGTCCGTCGAGGACAAGGATGACCCGCATCCTGTCGCTTACGGTTTGAACACCCGGGTCGTCAAGCGGAACGGGCAGGTGTATGAGGAGCCCTGGAAAATCGGCGGCATCTATTCCGAGGCGCTGGAAAAAATCTGCGGGGAACTCGCGCAGGCCCGCCGATATGCGGAAAACGGGCGCCAGCAGGAAGCCATCGACTTGCTGATAGACTATTATACCACCGGAGACTTGCGCACGTGGGATGCCTTCAACATGACGTGGGTACAGGAAACGGCGGGGATTGTGGATTTCATCAACGGTTTCATCGAAGACTACAACGACCCGCTCGGACGCAAAGGCTCCTGGGAAGGGCACGTGAACATCAAGGACTGCGAGGCGTCCCGGCGGACGGAACTGATGGCCGCCAACGCCCAGTGGTTCGAGGATCATGCTCCCATCGACCCGCGTTTCCGCAAGCAGGCGGTCAAGGGAGTCAGCGCCAAGGTCATCAATGCGGTCTGCCTGGGCGGGGACGCTTTCCCCGCTACGCCTATCGGCATCAACCTGCCGAACGCTGACTGGATTCGCAAGGAATACGGCTCCAAGAGCGTCACCATCGCCAACATTACCCAGGCGTATGAATTGTCCGCGCAGGAATCTCCCCGGAACGTGCTGGAAGAGTTTGCCTGGGACAGGCGGGAAATCGAACTGGACAAAAAGTACGGCGCCCTTGCCAGCGAGGTACACACCGACCTGCACGAATGTCTCGGCCACGGCTCCGGCCAGTTGCTGCCCGGCGTGTCCTCCACGGCTATGGGCGAATATGCCTCCACCCTCGAAGAAGCCCGCGCCGATTTGTTCGGCCTGTATTTTGCTGCCGACCCGAAACTGGTGGAACTGGGCATTCTGCCGGACGCCGAAGCCTACAAAGCCGCCTATTCCAGTTACATCCGCAACGGACTGATGGTGCAGTTCAACCGCGTGGAGCTCGGAAGCCCCAACACGGAGGCCCATATGCAGAACCGCAAGCTCATCGCCCAATGGTGCTATGAGCAGGGGGCGGCGGACAAGGTCATCGAAAAGAAAGTCCGGAAAGGCAAGACCTATTTCGTGGTCAATGACTATGCCGCCCTGCGCGAACTGTTCGGAAAGCTGCTCGGTGAAATCCAGCGCATCAAGAGCGAGGGGGACTATGCGGCCGGAAAGGCGCTCGTGGAGACCTATGCCGTCCACATCGACCCGGACCTGCATAAAGAGGTGCGTGCGCGGTATGCCGCCCTGGGCCTGAAACCGTACGGCGGTTTCATCAATCCGGACATCGTGCCGGTGGAAAAAGACGGGGAAATCGTGGATTATGTCCTGGAATATCCGGACGATTTCCTCGGGCAGATGCTCGCCTACGGCGAGAAATATGCCACTCTGCCCGTCAGTACCGACGAATGACCGTATGTTTTACATGCTTTCCGTGCGTTTCCGTATTTTGAGAAATGTGCGGAAAGCATTACTTTTGTATTTGCATTTTTCCGGGCGGCCCGGAAGGGTGCACCCGGAGGCTGGCCATCAAGTTTCCGGGTGTAAGTGCATGACAGGCAAAAACCGAAATGAAAACGATACGTAAGATATTCCTCCTGCTCCCGGTGTTGCTGGCGGCCGCCGTATCCTGTGACAAAAAAGAAACGGAAACGGACGGGGTGCTGGCGGTCTTTTCTGCCGAAATCGACGACGGGGAACTGACAAAGGCCTATGTAACGGGGGCTACGGGTGTCATCAGTTGGGAAAACGGAGATCAGATCACCGT
>JAGAFI010000177.1 GCA_017612675.1 Bacteroidales bacterium | reverse complement strand
AGCGACACGTCGGTTGCCAAGCCGATATGTTAAATTTCGTACGGGGCCGGGCCGCTGTGAAGCTCCTGGCCCTTTTCAGTACACTGCGGAATACCCATTATATTAGTACATTTTCAGTACATTATCACGAAAAATCAGATATAAAAAACGCCACTCACGTATGTGAGAGGCGTTTTTAGGCGGTGCGGAAGGGACTCGAACCCTCGACCTCCGGCGTGACAGGCCGGCATTCTAACCAGCTGAACTACCGCACCAAGTTGGTCGCTTTGCTGGAAAGCGGATGCAAAATTAGCCATATTTTTTGAATCTGCAAATTTTGTTTGCCCTTTTTTGCGGTTTTTGTTCCGTTTTGTCCTGTTCTTCTTTTTCCCGGCATTCCGGGTGGGAAAACCGGGATTTTTTCGTATTATTGTAAAGGAATAAGGTGCATCCTTGTGGGATGCCTGAAAAGGAAAGAGCATGACAAAAAAACTGTACCGGTCGTTGCGCGACCGCCGGATTGCCGGTGTGTGCGGGGGCTTGACGGCCTATTTCGGGTATGACGATGCCACGTGGCTCCGGCTGGCGTGGGCGGTGCTGACGCTGTTGGGCGGCATCAGCATCTGGGTATATCTGTTGTTCTGGCTGGTCGTGCCGGACGAGCCGCGGGCGGGAGGCCCCGTCGATGAGCAGTAGGGCGGCCTCTCCGCGGATTCAGGCCGTTCTGGACTGGCTGGAGGCGCATGGGATACCGTATGAGGTGTATTTCCATCCGCCTTTGCCGACCATTGGGGAAGCGCTGGCCTATTGGAAAGACATTGATGCGACCCATTGCAAGAATCTGTTTTTCCGGAACCACAAGGGAAACCGCCATTACCTTGTGAGTTTTGAATGCCACAAGGATTTGGATATCCATGCGCTGGAGCATAAATTGGGACAGGGAAAACTGAGTTTTGCCAGTCCGGAACGGATGGAACGCTGTCTCGGGGTGGCGCCCGGCTCCGTCTGTGCATTCGGCCTGATTCACGATATCGGCATCGCCGCTTCCGCCGACCCGCGGGAGTTGTTCGACAACGGCCACCGGGTCAAGTATTTCCTTGATGCGGATTTGCAGAAGGCGGAAAGAATCAGTTTCCACCCTTGCGACAATACGGCGAGCGTTGTTCTGGGCCGGGACATGTTCTTGCGCTTCCTGTCTCTCTGGGGCGGGGAATATGAATGGCTGGAAATATGAATGGCTGGAAATATGAATGGCTGGAAATATGAAACCGTTTTTCTCCTGGCTGATGGGCGCCTGTGCCCTTTCCGGCGCTTGTGGTGGCGCCGGTGCGTGGACGGAGGCGGAACGGGCCTTGTTGTCCGACCCTGCTCCCGTGATGCGTGTGCTGACCTTGGATAGCCCGGAAGATTCCCTGCGGCTGCGGGGCGAGAGCGTGCCGTTGTCCGCCGAGGCGCTCCGGAGTGACGAATACCGCATCCTGTCCGAAAAGTTGCTTGCGACGGTCCGCTCGCCCGAACAGGACGGGGTGGGGCTGGCCGCGCCGCAGGTCGGCATCTTGCGCCGGGTCGTGGCCGTCCAGCGTTTCGACAAGGCGGGGGAGCCTTTCGAGGTCTATCCCAATATCCGCATTACGGCGGTGCGCGGGGAACTTGCATCCGGCGCCGAGGGCTGCCTGAGCGTCCCCGGCAGGAGGGGAGATGTGCTGCGTTACCGGGATATCGACATTGCCTATACCTCCCTGCAGACCCTGTGCGATACCACGGAGCGGGTACAGGGTTTTACGGCTGTGATTTTCCAGCACGAGTGTGACCATTTGGACGGGGTCCTGTATATAGATAAGCTGTAGCGTTTCAGCGCTTCTGCCGTTTCCTGCCGGCCTTGCGTTCCTGCGCAGCCGCTTCCTGGGCCTGCCGGTTCAACTCTTGGGAAACGGCTTCGTTGATTTCCCGGTCCAGCAGGCTGTTCTGTTCTTCTATTTCCTGCTGGCATTGCAGGGCTTCGAACTGGCACATTTCGGAGAAGCCCAGGTCTTCGGCTTCTTCCCCGGCGGCGACATGCAGGCGCTGGTGGCTGGCTTCCACTTTCGAGCGGGTTTCCTCGTTGTATTTGCGGATGTTGTCCACGCCCCGGCTGTAGATGTGCTGGATGGATTCGACGATGTTCATTTTTGCGGCGTCGATTTCCTGTGTGAATACGGGGATGCTGGCGCCGTCACGGTACCGGGCCCTTGTCAGCCGGTATTTCCAATTGTCCGTCTGTCCGTAAATCTGGATGCCGAAAGGGAAGAGGAAAGGCGATTTCAGGAAGGAGAAATGGTAATTCATCGACTTGTCGAACCCTTGGATGCCCTGCATCGCCACGGTGTAGCGATCTACGTCCAGGATGAAGGGAAATACTTCCAGCCGGTTCCCGCCAATCATCGCATCGACGGAAAGGTTGTTGATATGCCCGATGTTCTTGTTCTTGAACAGCAGTTTTTGGGTAAGTTTCCGCAAGTCTCCGGCGTCTTCGATTTCCAGTTCCTGTCCGCTGATGTGGATGACGCCGGCCAGGCTGGGCGGCACGACATTCATGTTCGTGTCAATCTGCGTGGTGGCGGAGATGTCGCATTCGAGTTGTCCCTGGAAGGATTTGAGGGCGGGCATCATCGAATCGAAGGCGGGGAAGAGCCGAATCAGTTCGTGTGCGGACACGTTCCGGACGCGGATGTCGGCTCCTGCGCAGATGTCCTTCTTCGTCCGGGTGGCGTAGTAGGCGTTCATGTCTATGTCGCCCACGTTGCTTTCCAAATGGCCGTTCCGGATTTGCATCGTGCGCTCCTGCATGGTGAAATCCAGGCGGAGCGGATGGCCGTTGACGCCGATATAGTTCAGTTCGCGGATATCGAGACCGACGCGGGCGATGATGTTGGCGGGTACGACGAACAGGCGCATCCCCTGCATCTCGATTTGGGCATCTACGAGGGAGTCCGTCACGAAGCGCTCGTCTTCTTCGTTGACATAGCTGGTATCCCGGATGGTCTTTCCAAGGTCCATGGCTGCAACGATTTCGTTGATGTTGAGCCGGTTGGACTTTGCCTGCAGGCCGACGCGCAGGAGCCCGCGTCCGCGCAGGAAGCGCCGCAGTCCGGAGGCCGTTCCTTTGAGGATGAGGTCGGAACTGCCCGAGCGCAGGTGCATCGTATCAATGACAAGGGTGTTGTCGTTGAAATTCGCCTGCAGGGCGCCGAGCCGGGTGCGGAGCGGCAGGCTCGGGGAGGCCATGAAGCCCCGTCCGAAGCGGATGCTGCCGGACGGCGCCCATTCGCGCAGGTATCCGTTTATCCTGTCTCCCAATGAAATGTGGACGTCCCGTGCCGCAAAATCCTTTTCGGAAAGGAAATCTGGCCGTTCCCGTCCCGCCATCCGTGCCCGCAGGGAATCCCGTATCTGGCGCATGCGCAGGCTGTCGATGACGCGCTTCCGGGCCGCAGCCGTGACGGAGACGCTGGCAAGGCCGAAACGGCTGGCGCCCGACTTGAAGAAAATGCGGTTGTTGTCGCTCCGGATGGCGATTTTCGGCGTTTCAGTGCCCCGGTATTTCTCCGGGTACATGCGGGCGACGGTGTGCATGTCCCGCACCCGGGCAAGCATCGTGGTACCGGAACGGAATTCCATGCTGTCCACCAGGATACCGGCTTTCAGGCCCTCGGCACTGCTGCCAAGGGTAATATGGGGATTGTAGGCCCGCAGGAACATGGTGTCTTTCGGTTGGCGGAAGCGTATGCGGGGGCTGTCGATGGCGCCGCTGAAACTCCCGTTGCGAAAACGGAGGCTTTTCAACTCTTGGGCATCGGCATCGGCCTGCAAAGCCCAGTCGATGTCCCCGTCCATCCAGAAACCGTACCGGGGACCGAAAATGCGGGAAAGGGAATCCAGTCTGGCGTGTCCGTTCACCCGGCCCCGGATGCTGAAGCGCTCTCCGAACAGGTCGTCGGAGCGTCCGGACAGGCGCAGGTGCAGGCCGTCCGTGTCTGCTTGCAGGGCGTTGATTTCCACGCGGGCATAACGGGACGTGTCCACGGATGCCTTTGCCTGAAAAGCCGTCCTTGTCCGCAGTTTGTACGGGACATAGTGGATGTGGCTTTCCGGCAGGCTGATTTCCGCTTCCATGCCCGGCAGTCTTCCGGCACCGAGCGGCCCTTCCGCCTGGGCGTGCAGGGTCAGGAATCCGTCGCTGTGGATGTCCCGGAGTGTCGGGACGAGTGCGTCTGCAAAGCCGCGCAGCACTTTTTCCAACTCGCAGTTTTCGATGTCCGCCTGTACTTGCACTTGCGGAACGGCGCCCTCCCGCATCCGGTAGCTTCCTTGCAGGCGGATGGGAATGAATGCAAGGGAGCCGGCGAGCCGGTGGATGCGGACAACCCGTTCCGCCGGGTTTTGGCGGAAAGCTCCCTCTCCCTGCAGTTGGATGGGAATATCGTATTTTCCCGGCAGCAGGCTGGTCTGCCGGCAGCAGGCGCGCAGCGATGCGCGGAAATCTTCCGGACCGTTTTGCCGGACGGAGAGCCGGTCGAGGGTACAGGCAAGGGAGTCCTGCCCTTGCCAGGCGTGCAGTTGCAGGCTGTCCAGATGGAGCCGGGCGCGTCGCAGGCCGAGCGGCGGTTCTTCCGCTTTCCACCGTCCTCCGAGGGTAAGGGCTTGCAGGGACAGTGCTGCCGCAAGGCTGTCTGCGAGGTTTCCATAGCAGATATGGGCGTCTTCCAGCCGGAATGTCCGTACGCCGATGCGTGGCAGGGAAGAACCGTTGTCCGTCGTGTCTTTCGGAGAGGTGGAAAAAATCTGCCAGTTGGCGGTGCTGTCGTCATAGGCGCGGGCATAGATGGCCGGCTGCCGCAAGCGGACGTGCCGCAGGCGGATGTCGCCTTTTGCCAATGCGAGCACGTTCAGTTCCACGTGGGCGGCCCGCAGGCGCAGCAGGGTGTCTTCCTCCGCTCCCCGTCCCGCACCGGCGGCGGGAAGGGCGGCAAATGCCTGTTCCCGGGCGGCAAAACGTCCGTGCGGATAGGTGACGGCCAGGTCTTCCAGGTTGAGGCGGATGTCGGGAAATGCCGAAAAGAGGGACAGGTGCAGGCGACCGTAGGTCACGCGGGCGTCCACGTGTTCCGCCAGCCAGCCGTCAAGCAAATGCCGTGCGGGACGGGAGTTGACGCCGGCTTGTAACGCGGCCAGCACAAGAAAAATGATGCCGGCCGTAATGGACAGTGCCTTTACCCCCCGTTTCAGCCTCATTCGTTACAAGCCAAGTTGCTTGAAGAAATCGTTCCCCTTGTCGTCCACGAGGATGAATGCGGGGAAGTCCTGCACTTCGATTTTCCAGATGGCCTCCATGCCGAGTTCCGGATATTCGACACATTCGATGCTCCGGATGTTCTCTTGCGCCAGGATGGCGGCGGGCCCGCCGATGCTGCCGAGATAGAAGCCGCCGTGCTTGCGGCAGGCATCCGTGACCTGCTGCGTCCGGTTGCCTTTCGCGAGCATGATGAGGGAGCCTCCATGTGATTGGAATTCATCTACATACGGGTCCATCCGGTTGGCTGTCGTAGGCCCCATGGAGCCGCAGGGCATTCCCGCAGGTGTTTTGGCGGGACCGGCATAATAGACGGGATGGTCCTTGAAATACTGCGGCAGGTCTTCGCCTGCGTCGAGCCGGGCCTTCAGCTTTGCGTGTGCGATGTCGCGTCCGACGATGATGGTGCCGTTCAGGCTCAGGCGGGTGCTGACGGGATACTGGCTCAGCTGGGCACATACCTCTGCCATCGGCCGGTTCAAATCCACCCGTACGGCATCCCCTTCGCCTGCGCGGCGCAGCGCGTCCGGAATCAGTTCATAGGGCTTGTCGTCCATTTTTTCTATCCAGATGCCGTCCGCGTTGATTTTCGCCTTGATGTTCCGGTCTGCCGAGCAGCTGACGCCCAGGCCGATGGGGCACGAAGCACCGTGGCGTGGCAGACGTATCACGCGGATGTCATGTGCCATGTACTTGCCGCCGAACTGTGCGCCGAGTCCGATCTTGCAGGCTTCTTCCCATACTTTCTTCTCGAGTTCAACGTCGCGGAAGGCGCGTCCCGTCTCGTCGCCGGTGGTCGGCAGGTTGTCGTAGTACTTGCAGGAAGCCAGCTTCACGGTGAGCAGGTTGCGCTCGGCGGAGGTGCCGCCGATGACAAAGGCGATGTGGTACGGCGGGCAGGCCGCGGTACCCAGCGTCTTCATCTTGCCTACGAGGAAGGGCACCAGCGTGCCGGGGTTCAGGATGGCCTTGGTCTCCTGGTAGAGATAGCTCTTGTTGGCGCTGCCGCCGCCCTTGGTCACGCAGAGGAAGCGGTACTCCATGCCTTCGGTCGCCTCGATGTCGATCTGGGCGGGGAGGTTGCACTTCGTGTTGACTTCTTCATACATGGTCAGCGGGGCGTTCTGGCTGTAGCGCAGGTTCTCTTCGGTGTAGGTCTTGTAAACGCCTTT
>JAGAFI010000176.1 GCA_017612675.1 Bacteroidales bacterium | reverse complement strand
TTTGACGTCGGGGTGATAGACCGGCAGGTCTTGCCTTTCGATGAAACGCAGGCCGTAGAGCCGTGTGGCAAGGCCGAAGACCGCGTCGATGCAGTTTTCCAGCCGGAAATAGGGCTTGAGCGCGGCTTCGTTCAAATCGTAGCGGGCATTCTTGTATTGCTCGGCCCAATAGCTGAAATCCCAGGCTTGCATCTCTTCCGCAAAGCCCCGGGAACGGGCGAAACCGGCAATTTCTTCCAATTCCTTGCGGGCGGCGGGCAGCGACGGGGCGGTCAGCGCGTCGATGAAGGCGTTTACCTGAGCGGTCTGTCTGACCATCCGGTTCTCGAGGGCATAGGCCGCATAATTCTTATAGCCGAGCAGCCGGGCGATGGCGATGCGGTGCGCGATGATGTCCTTGACAATCCCGCTGTTGTCATACTCGCCGCCCAGGGCCCGGGAGTTGTACGCCATGTACATCTGCCTGCGGAGTTCGCGGCGCTCGGAGAACTTCATGAACGAGGCGTAACTGGGATAGGAAAGGTCGTAGGCCCAGCCGTCCAGTCCTTTTTCCTGCGCGGTCTGTGCGCCCAGGGCGATGACGTAGGACGGCAGTCCGGCCAGGTCCGTGCTGTCCTGGATGTGCAGGGTGAACGCGTTGGTGGCGGCCAGGGCATTCTTCGAGAAGCGGAGTGTCAGCAGGGAGAGTTCTTCGGACAGCTTTCCGTAGCGTTCCTTGTCTTCGTCCGACAGGTTGGCGCCGCCCCGGCTGAAGGATTTGTAGCAGTTTTCCAACAGGCGCTGCTGGTCTTTTTCCAGCGGCAGGCTGTCGCGCTGCGCATAGACGGCTTTCACTTTTTCGAACAGCGGAGCGTTCAGGGACACATAGAGTTCGGCCTCCGTAAGCAGCGGGGACATTTCTTCGGCGATGGCTTCCAGTTCGTCGCTCGTATCGGCCTCCTTGAGGTTGAAAAAGATATTGGACACCCGCTCGAAGGTGCTGCCGCTTTCTTCGAGGGCGAGGATGGTGTTCTCGAAAGTCGGGGCGTCCGGATTGGTGACGATGGCATCCACTTCGGCCTTCATTTCCTTGATTCCTTGCCGGAAAGCAGGCATATAGTGTTCGGCCTTGATTTTGTCAAACTGTGGGGCCCCGTAGTCCAGGGGGGATTCGGTGAGAAGGGGATTTTGCATGGTACAAGCGGTAGTGATGGCCAGGATGAGGCTGGCTGAAATGCTTTTATTCATATCGTTAATCATTGATTGTCAATCCGTCATAAGCGGGATGTACCCGGGGGGGCAGTTGTTTTTCAAATGCCGCGTGCGGGGGCAGCAGGTGGGACAGGTGCGTGATGTAGGAATCCCGGGCGCCGATTCTTTCGAACAGGGAGAGGCATTCGTCCAGCGAAAAATGCGAGTAGTGCGGTCCGGGTTTCACGCAGTTCAGGGTCACGGCGGCGAGTCCCTGCAGTTTTTCCAGTTCTTCGTCTTCCAGCAGGTTCATGTCCGTCAGGTAGGCGATGTCGCCGAAGCGGTAGCCCAGCACGGAGAGCTTCTTTTCCTTGTGGTGCCATCCCTGGATGGGGATGACTTCCACGCTCGTGTCCGCTGCCGGCTGCAGGGGCTTTTCGTGGCGGTATCCGAAGCCCTTTTCCCAATGCAGGATTTCGTCCCCTGCATTGGAACGGACGCGAAACGGCGTGTTTCCGCAGATGCGGTGTACCTGCCATTCCGGGGCACCGGGATATTTGGGGTCGGCAAAGGCGTAGGCGTAGAAATGGCGCAGCGAATCTTCCACATAGCGCTCGCAGTAGATGTTGACGGGATGGGATTCGCACAGGTTCAGGGCGCGTGTGTCATCCAATCCGCCGATGTGGTCCATATGGTTGTGCGTCAGCAGGATGGCATCCAGGTGCCGGAGGCCTTCGCGCAATGCCTGCCGGCGGAAATCGGGACCGCAGTCCACGAGGATGGACAGCCCGCCGTACCGGACGAGGGCGGACGCGCGCAGGCGTTTGTCCCGTCTGTCTTCCGAGCGGCATACGGGGCAGTCACAGCCAATCATGGGGATGCCGGACGAGGTGCCCGTACCGAGAAATGTCAGACTTGCTTTCATATTTCCATTTCTGTCAGTTTTCCGACGAGGGCGGGGTCATGGTCCCGGACGACGCGGATGTAATTGCCGGTGTATCCTTCCATCTTGCCGCCCCGCACCGTGGATTCGAAAAGCACGTCCATCCTCATGCCGCGGCAGGAAGCGACAAAATCGGCGTGCAGGCGCCGGCACAGGTCTTCCAGCGCGGCGACGCGGCGTTTTTTCTCCCCTTCGTCCACTTGTCCCGGTAGGGAGGCCGCCACCGTTCCGGGGCGCCGGGAATACGGGAAGGCGTGGATGTAGGCGGGGCGGATGCGCGTGAGGAAGGCAAGGGTCTGTGCGAATTGCGCTTCGCTTTCCCCGGGCAGGCCCGCCATGACGTCGATGCCGAAGAATACGGGCGGTTTTCCGTCTCCCTCCATCGCCTGCCGGATGCGGGCGATGCGGGAGGCGAACAGGGCGGTGTCGTAGCGCCGTCCCATCGCCCGCAGGATTTCATCGCAGCCGCTTTGCAGGGGGATGTGGAAATGCGGCTGGAATTTTGTTCCCGAGGCAATCCAATCGATGATGTCATCCGTCAGCAGGTTGGGTTCGATGCTGGAAATCCGGTAGCGTTGTATGCCTTCCACGGCGTTCAGGGCTTGCAGGAGTTGGAGAAAGGTCTCGCCGGTCGTCTTGCCGAAATCGCCCGTGTTGACGCCGGTCAGGACGATTTCCCGGACGCCGCGGGCGGCAATCTCTTCCGCCTGTGCGACGCATGTCCGGATGGGAATGTTCCGGCTGCCGCCCCGGGCGAGGGGAACGGTGCAGTATGCACAGCGGTTGTCGCAGCCGTCCTGCACTTTCAGGAACGAGCGGGTGCGTCCGCCGCAGCTGTAGGCCCCGAACACCGGGGGCGCGCTTTCTGCGAAAGCGGGGCGTGCGGCGCGTTCCCCGGCGAGGGTGTCCGCCACCACGCGGGACTTCTCCCTGCAGCCGAAGACGCGCCACACGCCCGGGAGCTTTTCCAGCTCCCGCCCCCGGAGTTCCGCACTGCATCCGGTCACGACGATGCGGGCATCCGGATTGATGCGGTGTACCTTGCGGATGAGGTTCCGGGACTTGGCGTCCGAAGTCGCCGTCACGGAACAGGTGTTCACGAGGTAGATGTCCGCCGCTTCGTTCCACGGCACGACACGGTACCCGGCAGCGCGGAAGCCGCGCTCGTAGGTCGCGCTCTCCGCGTAGTTGAGTTTGCAGCCCAGGGTCAGCAGGGCTATTTTTTTGCTGTCACCCGTGCCCATTCGCATCTGCCTCCCAGCGGAGGATTTTTTTTGGAAACCGTCACCTCGATGTTTTCCAGTTCGGGGTAAGCCGCTTCGATGGCCACCAGGATGCGTCCTGCCACGTTTTCCAGCAGGTTCGAGGGCTGGGCCATTTCTCCTGCGACAATCTCGTAGATGCGGCTGTAATCGACGGCATCCGCGAGTTCGTCGCTCTCGGCGGCGTCCGTGATGACGTATTCGAAACGGACGTCCGCAAGAAAGCGGTTCCCGCGCCGTTTCTCCCGGGGCAGGCATCCGTGGAAGGCCTTGAATTGCAGGCCTTTGAGTTCTATTGTTCCTTTCATGTCTTCTTGTTTGTCCTGCCGGAAGGCCGTTGGACGCCGTCTTTTTCCCGCCCGGCGGCACCTGCCAGCAGGATGAAGACGCAGGGGCGTTTGCCGATGACGGGCGCTTCTTTCTGCCACCCGGCGACGGTGCGGGTTCGGATGCTTTGCGTGGGGAGGGTCAGGTCCGCCGCGAGGCAGAGCCGGGTGGCGGGGGAGAGGACGCGGAGCATGTCGGCAAGCAGGACGTCGTTCCGGTAAGGGGTTTCGATGAACAGGTCGGATTCCTGCAGCCGGGCGGAGCGCTGTTCCGCTGCGCGGAGCGCCGCCCTGCGCGCGTCGGGCCGGGCCGGGAGGTAACCCCCGAAGGCGAAACGCTGTCCTTCCAGGCCGGAAGCCATCAGCGCGAGCATCAGGGAGGACGGCCCGACGAGCGGCACGACAGGGATGTCGTGCCGGTGGCACAG
>JAGAFI010000175.1 GCA_017612675.1 Bacteroidales bacterium | reverse complement strand
CTGCATGAGGTGAACCCGATGATGGGTCACCGTGGTGTCCGCCTGCACGTTTCTTATCCGCTGATTGCCGAAACGCAGTACCGGGCCATTTTCACCGCCACGGCGGAACTCCAGAAGGAGGGCTTCAAGCCGATGCCGGAAATCATGATTCCGGTCACGGTGTCCGAGCGCGAACTCCGCTTCCAGAAAGCCATTTGTGAACGGATTAAGCTCGAAGTCGAGACGGCTACCCGCGAAATGATTGATTACAAGTTTGGTACGATGATTGAAATCCCGCGTGCGGCCCTGACGGCAGACCGGATGGCCCGTACCGCCGAATTCTTCAGCTTCGGTACCAACGACCTCACCCAGATGACCTTCGGCTTCAGCCGTGACGATATCGGCACCTTCATGGGCGATTATCTCGGCAACAAGCTGCTGGACAACGACCCGTTCCAGACCATCGACGTCAAGGCCGTCGGCAAGCTGGTGGAACTGGGTATCCAGGGCGGCCGCAGCAAGCGCTCCGACCTCCAGTGCGGCGTGTGCGGCGAGCATGGCGGCGACCCGGATTCCGTCCATTTCTTCAACAAGATTGGTCTGGACTATGTCAGCTGCTCCCCGTTCCGGGTGCCTATCGCCCGTCTGGCAGCAGCCCAGGCGGCCATCAAGCAGAATTAAATTTTTCCCGAATCCCTCCCGCACGGGGAGGGATTTTCATATAAGAAAACATGAAAAAGGACATACAGGTCATTGAACTCATCAAGAAAGAGTTTGAACGGCAGAAAAGCGGTTTGGAACTGATTGCCTCCGAGAACTACGTCTCCGACGACGTCTTGCAGGCGATGGGTTCCGTCTGTACCAACAAATATGCGGAAGGCTATCCCGGCAAGCGCTATTACGGCGGCTGCGAAGTGGTGGACCAGATTGAACAGCTTGCCATCGACCGGCTCAAGCAAATCTACGGGGCTTCGTGGGCCAACGTCCAGCCGCATTCCGGCGCCCAAGCCAACATGGCGGTCACGATGGCTGTCCTGCAGCCCGGAGACACGTTGATGGGACTCGATTTGAGCCAGGGCGGACACCTGACCCACGGCTCTCCGGTCAATGCCAGCGGCCTGCTGTACCATGCCGTCCCATACGGCCTGAATCCCGAAACCGGCCGCATCGACTATGATGAAATGGAGCGCCTGGCGCTTGCCTGCAGGCCCAAGCTGCTCATCGGCGGCGCGTCCGCCTATTCGCGGGAATGGGATTATGCCCGGATGCGGGAGATTGCCGACAAGGTCGGTGCCATCCTTTGGATAGACATGGCGCATACCGCCGGTCTGATTGCCGCCGGCCTGTTGCAGAACCCCGTGCCCTATGCCCATATCGTCACTTCCACGACCCACAAGACCTTGCGCGGCCCCCGTGGCGGCATCATCCTGATGGGCAAAGACTTCGACGACCCGCAGGGCCGGAAGACCCCGAAGGGGGAGGTGAAGCGGATGAGCCAGGTGCTTGATTCCCTGGTGTTCCCCGGGGTGCAGGGCGGTCCGCTCGAGCATGTCATCGCGGCGAAAGCCGTGGCGTTTTTCGAGGCCATGCAGCCCGAGTATGTCCAATACCAGAAACAGGTGGTTTCCAATGCGGCGGCGATGGCGGACGCCTTTGCCAGAAAGGGGTATAAAATCGTGAGCGGCGGTACGGACAACCATTTGATGCTGATTGACTTGCGCGGGAAATTCGCAGATGTGACGGGACGCATGGCCGAGCGGGAACTGGTCAAGGCGGACATCACCGTCAACAAGAACATGGTGCCTTTTGACACCCGCAGTCCTTTTCAGGCCAGCGGCATCCGGGTCGGCACGCCCGCTGTCACTTCGCGCGGCTTCGTGGAGAAGGACATGGTCTATATCGCGGAACTGATTGATACGGTGCTCTCTTCCTGTGCGGAGAACGTGTCCGCGCTTTCCCTCAAAGCGGGCGAGCAGCCGACGGCGGCGCAGCAGGCGATGCTGGAAGCGCACGCGGCGGTGCTTGCAGACGTCCGCAGGAAAGTGAACCAGATGACGGCCGGCGTCCCGCTCAACAAGTATTGACAAGTGTCCTGCCGATGAACCGAAAACTGTCGGGCGCACAACTTCACCGGATTGCGGCGGATTCGTATCGCGAACTGCCGGAATCCGGTTTGGTTTTGGTGCTGGACAACATCCGGAGCGCCCACAATGTCGGCAGCGCTTTCCGGACGGCGGATGCCTTCAAGGTGGACCGGATTGTCCTCTGCGGCATCTGTGCCTGTCCGCCTTCCGTGGAAATCCACAAATCTGCCCTCGGGGCGGAAGAGGCCGTGCCGTGGGAACATGCCGGCGATACCCTCGCAGCGGTGGAAAGCCTGCGGGAACAGGGTTATCATATCGTGAGTGTCGAGCAGACGGAATGCTCCCGCTCCCTGCACCGTTTCCGCCGGGAACCGGGCGTGCGCTATGCGCTGGTGTTCGGCAACGAAGTGGACGGCGTGCGGCAGGATGTCGTGGACGCCTCCGACCTGTCCCTGGAAATCCCCCAGTACGGAAGCAAGCATTCGCTTAATGTCAGCGTGTCGGTGGGCATTGTCCTGTGGCAGTTCCATGGCGAGTGACATTTTGTCACTGGCACGCCCTTTGATTTTGCCTTGTGCGACGGGCAAAGCGCCCGGATATTATATGTACTTGTACAAATAAATTTATATAATCATGATCAAGCCTTTAGCAGACAGAGTGGTCATCGAGCCCCAGGAGGCCCAGACCAAGACGGCGTCAGGCATCATCATTCCTGACACGGCGAAAGAGAAACCCCAGCAGGGGAAAATCGTGGCCGCAGGCCCCGGCAAGAAAGATGAGCCGATGGAGGTCAAGACAGGCGACGTGGTGCTGTACGGCAAATACGCCGGCACCGAGGTCACCGTGGATGACAAAAAATATTTGATTGTAAAGCAGTCTGACATTTTAGCAATTCTGTAATTATGGCAAAGGAAATTCAATTCGATACCGAGGTGCGCTCCAAGATGAAGAGCGGCGCGGACCAGTTGGCGAATGCCGTGAAGGTGACGTTGGGCCCGAAAGGTCGCAATGTTGTGATTGATAAGAAATTCGGGGCTCCCCAGGTGACCAAGGACGGCGTGACCGTCGCCAAGGAGGTGGAACTGGAAGACCGTTTCGAGAACATGGGTG
>JAGAFI010000174.1 GCA_017612675.1 Bacteroidales bacterium | reverse complement strand
TTCGCAGATGGTCATGGCCGTATAGACGGAGGCCTCCCGCGCCGCCACCGGCAGGTTGGAGGTGTTGCTGATGATGGTGGTACGTTCCATGAGCTTGCGCCCGGTATGCGGGTCTATCAGTTCCGGGAACTCCGTGAAGATTTCCACCACCTCGTTGGCACGCTCCCCGCAGGCCGCCATGACGATGACGTCGGCTTCCCCCTGCTTGGCGATGGCGTGCTGCAGGACGGTCTTGCCGCAGCCGAAAGGCCCCGGGATGAAGCCCGTGCCGCCTTCCGCGATGGGGTTGAAACTGTCGATGACGCGCACGCCCGTTTCCATGATTTTCTCCGGGCGCGGTTTGTCCCGGTATCCCTTGACGGCCACCTTGACCGGCCATTTCTGGGTCATCGTGACCTCGGCGCGTTCCCCGTCTTCGTCTTCCAGGACGGCGATGACGGTATCCACCGTATAAGAACCCGCCGGGACGATTTCCCGCACGGTATAATACCCCCCGAAGGAGAACGGCACCATGATTTTGTGGGGCAGCCATCCTTCCAGCACTTCGCCAAGCCAGTCTGCGGCCTGTACCCGGTCTCCCGCCTGGGCAAGGGGCTTGAATGCCCATTCTTTCTCCCGGTTGATGGGGTCGGTGTATTCGCCTCGTTTCAGGAAGACGCCTTCCATGGTGGTGAGGTCGTTCTGCAGGCCGTCATATACGCTGGACAGCAGGCCGGGGCCGAGCGTGACTTCGAGCATGCGTCCGAGAAACGTTACGCTGTCGCCGTTCCGCAGGCCGCGGGTGCTCTCGAATACCTGCACGGAGGCCTTGTCGCCCGTTATCTTGATGACTTCGGCCAGCAGCTTCGTCCCGCGCACGTCGATGTAGCACAGTTCGTTTTCCGCGACGGGGCCGTCCACCTGCACGGTGACGAGGTTGGAAACGATGCCGCTTACTTTTCCTTGGGTTGCCATATTTCTTTTTGTGTGTTTTTTATTTCATGCACGAGGGACCGGAACAACTGCCTGCCCGTTTCGGGGTCGAGTCCCATCCAGCGCGCCGCCATTTTCAGGCGGACCGTGAAACCGAGGATGACGTCGAGGTCGAATACGTGCATCAGGGTCATCTCTTCCGCCTTGTCCCACAGGTAGGCATCCAGCCCCCGTTCCCGGGCGAGGATGTCCGTCCCTTCGAGGATGGGGCGCACGGCGCTTTCCTCCCAGGGCGCTTCTTCTCCCTCCAGATGGAGGATGTCCGTGCCTTCCGGACGCCCCAACTGGCGGTTGAGGTAGGCAGTCTTGGCGTTCCGCAGCCCCCGGTCGCAACGGAAGTACGCCCGGATGAATGCGTTGGGGCTCTGCTGCGCCCGGCGGTAGAAATCCGCGTTCAGTTTGTCCGCATCGAAGCCGTCGAGGACGAAGTCGAACAGGGCCGCATCCCGTTTTCCCAACTGGGCGCGGATGTCGGCAAGCGTCCCCGCGATGTCCGGCATGTCGGCGCCATCCCGGGCGAGGACGGGCAGGGAAGCGATGATATACGGGTAATTATTCACGGAACAGCAGTTTCCGGGTAACGGGGCGCAGGTATCCGGCAATCAGTTCGCGGAAACTCTCATCGGTGAAACTGATGAAATAGGAGCCGTCCGCCGGGCCGATGCGGAATCCGCCTGACACTTTTTTGGAGAACGTGCCCTGGATGCCGCGTCCGAGGGCGGCGGTGAGTTCCCCGTTCAGCCAGGGCTCCAGCTGCGCCTGCAGCTTTTCCGGCAGGACGAGGGCGAGCTCGCAGCTTTCCTGGGTGGAGAAACGCTCGGCGACGGTCCGGATCAGCGCTTTGAGGAAATCCGGTTCGGTGAGCAGCCCGCTCACCCGGGCATCGCTGACGGCGCCGACGAGCAGGGTCTCCAAATCTTTCTTGGTCGCCTGGAGGCATTGTCCGGCAGCCGTCCGGACATCGGACTCCGTCTTTTGGCGCAGTTCTTCCGCCGCTGCGCGGGCCTGTCCGAGGATGTCTTCCGCCTGGGCACGGGCCTCCGCGAGCAGTTGCGCCGCTTCTTCCCGGGCCTGTGCCAGATAGCGGTCTCCTTCCGCTTTCCCTTTGGAAAGGCCTTCGTTGTAGAGCCTTTCGGTCAATTCTTCAAGTTTGCTTGCCATATATGTGTCTTGCTTTCTTTTGGATGCACGCTCATCCGAGGAAGCCCAGCAGGATGCCTGCGGCCACGGCGGAACCGATGACGCCGGCTACGTTGGGGGCCATGGCGTGCATCAGCAGGTGGTTCTCCGGGTCAGCTTCCAGCCCGACCGTTTCCGACACCCGCGCCGCGTCCGGCACGGCGGAAACGCCGGCATTGCCGATGAGGGGATTTATCTTGTTGCCTTCCTTGCAGAAGAGGTTCATCATTTTGACGAAGAGGACGCCGAAGAACGTGGCGATGACGAAAGCCGTGAGGCCCAGCGCGAAAATCTTGAGAGACTGCGGGCTCAGGAATGCGTCCGCCTGGGTGGAGGCGCCGACGGTGACCCCGATGAGGGTGGTCACGACATCTATCATCGGGCCGCTGGCCGTGTTCGCCAGCCGTTTCGTGACGCCGGACTCCTTGAGCAGGTTGCCGAAGAACAGCATGCCCAGCAGGGGGAGGCCGGAAGGAACGATGAAAGCCGTGCAGATGAAGCCGACGATGGGAAAGATGATTTTTTCCCGCTGGCTGACGGCACGCGGCTTCTTCATCCGGATGAGGCGTTCCTTTTTGGTGGTGAGCAGCAGCATGACGGGCTTCTGGATTACCGGCACGAGCGCCATGTAGGAATAGGCGCACACGGCGATGGCGCCCATCAGTTCCGGCGCGAGCTGCGAACTCAGGAAAATGGCCGTCGGGCCGTCCGCGCCGCCGATGATGCCGATGGCACCCGCTTCGTTGGGCAGGAAACCCATCTGCAGGGCGAGCAGGTAGGCGCCGAAAATGCCGATTTGGGCGGCGGCGCCCACGAGGACGAGCCGGGGCTGGGAAATGAGGGCGGAGAAATCCGTCATCGCCCCGATGCCGAGGAAAATCAGCGGCGGATACCAGCCCTGCCGGACGCCCTGGTAGAGGATGTTGAGGACGGAACCGTCTTCATAGATGCCCACTTTCAGCCCCAGGTGCGTTTCGGGATTGAAAAAGAGGGGGATGTTTCCGATAAT
>JAGAFI010000173.1 GCA_017612675.1 Bacteroidales bacterium | reverse complement strand
CCGGGGTGTACGGCATCGACAAAAGCATCCTGTACGCCACCGTGTTCGAGGGCTCGCCCGAAGACGGGACCGAATTGGACGAGGAAGCGCGCCAGGCATGGCTGCGGCACCTGCCGGAAGACCACATCATCTTGGGCAACAAGCACGACAATTTCTGGGAAATGGGCGATACCGGCCCCTGCGGCCCCTCTTCCGAAATCCATATCGACATCCGGACGGCGGAGGAGAAGCAGGCGAGCGGCATCGCCGGGCGTGACCTCGTGAACCAAAGCGACCCGCACGTGATTGAAATCTGGAACCTGGTGTTCATGCAGTTCCAGCGCATGGCCGACGGGCACCTCGAGTCCCTGCCTGCCAAGAACATCGACACCGGCATGGGATTCGAGCGTCTCTGCGCCGTCCTGCAAGGCAAGAATTCCAACTACGACTCCGACATCTTTACCGGGATGCTCGCCGCCATCGGCGGCATGTCCGGCAAGCGCTATGGGGAGGATGCGGAAGCCGACGTGGCGATGCGTGTCATTGCAGACCATATCCGGGCCATCAGTTTTTCCATCGCGGACGGCCAGTTGCCCGGAAACGTCAAGGCCGGGTATGTCATCCGCCGCATCCTGCGGAGGGCCGTGCGCTATGGCTACACCTTCCTCGGGCTGAACGAGCCTTTCCTGTGCCGCCTTGTCCCGCAGCTTGTCGCCGACATGGGCGAGGCCTATCCGGAGCTCGCCGCCCAGCAGAAACTCATCGAATCCGTCATCCGCGAAGAAGAAATGGCGTTCTTGCGTACGCTGGAGCGGGGTATCAGGTTCCTGGACGAATACATCGGCGCCCACCGGGAAGATGCGGACAAGGTCGTGAGCGGGGTGAATGCCTTTACCCTGTATGACACCTACGGATTCCCCGTTGACCTGACCCAGCTTATCGCGGGCGAAAACGGATTCAGCGTCGATATGGACGGTTTCAATGCCGAACTGCAGAAGCAGAAGGAACGTGCCCGCCACGCGACGGCCAACGAATTCGGCGACTGGGAGGAGTTTTATCCCGGCGAGAGCAAGTTCATGGGCTACGACGAAACGGTCTGTGAAAACGTGCGGCTCCTCAAACAGCGCAAAGTCGTCCAGAAGAACAAGGAGATGCTCCAGCTGGTTTTCGACTATACGCCGTTCTACGGGGAAATGGGCGGGGAAATCGGCGATACCGGCACGCTTGAAAGCGCGGACGGGGAAGTCATCCGCATCCTCGATACCGTCAAGGAAAACAACCTGACCCTGCACATTGCCGAGCGGCTGCCGCAGGACTGCCGGGGCACTTTCACCCTGCGCGTCGATGCGGCACGGCGGAAGCGGATTGCCTGCAACCATACCTGCACGCACCTGCTGGACACCGCCTTGCGGGAAATCCTCGGTACGCATGTCGAGCAAAAAGGCTCTTATGTGAGCGATGCCGGCCTGCGCTTCGACTTTTCCCATTTCGAGAAACTGTCCGACGACCAAATCGCTGCGGTGGAGCACCGGGTCAATCAGCTGATACGGCAGAATTTCCCGCTGGAAGAGACGCGCAAGGCCACGATGGAAGAAGCCCGGGAGATGGGTGCCATCGCCCTGTTCGGTGAAAAATACGGGGACAAGGTGCGCGTCGTCAAGTTCGGCCCAAGCGTCGAGCTTTGCGGCGGTTGCCACGCGCAGGCCACCGGCAACATCGGATTCTTCAAGATTCTCAGCGAGAGCGCCATTGCCGCCGGCATCCGCCGCATCGAAGCCGTCACGGCGGAGGGGGCGGAAGAGATGGTGGCCGGGTTGCAGGACACCCTGAAAGAAGCCCGCGCCTGTTTCAACAATGTTCCCGATCTGGCCGGCGCCATCCGCCGCCTGCAGGAAGAGAACGCCGCCTACCGGAAGCAGGCGGAGGAAAACGAAGCCCGCGAATGTGCCGCCATCGCCAAGGCCCTTGCCGAATGCGCTGAAGAACGCGGCGGCATCCGCATCATCCGCTATACCGACGGGATGCGCAATCCCGGCATGGTGCGCGCCATCGCGAATGCCCTGCAGAAATCGGAGGAAGGCACGGTCTTTGCTGCCGCATTCGCCTTCGAGGGCAAGCCCAACCTGCTGCTGATGTACACCGCAGACCTCGTCGCCGCCGGGCACCATGCCGGCAACGACATCCGGGAAGCGGCCCGCTTCATCCAGGGCGGCGGCGGCGGACAACCGTCCCTCGCCAGCGCAGGCGGGAAAAATGCGGAAGGACTGCCGCAGGCGCTGGAAGCGATCCTTGCCAAACTCCCGTAACGCTCCCGCCGGAAGCCACGGCCAGACCCCGAGATGAAGAAGCTTGACATATTCATATTGAAAGCGTTCATCGGCCCGTTCATCGCGATCCTGCTGGTCGTCGTATTCGTGCTGATGCTCCACACCCTGTGGCTCTACATCGACGAACTCGTCGGCAAGGGGCTCGGGCTGGGCGTCATCCTGGAGTTCCTGTGGTGGGGTATCTGTATCATCCTGCCGCTGGCCCTGCCGCTGGCCACCCTGCTTTCTTCGATGATGGTGGTGGGGCAGATGGGGGAGAACAACGAGTTGTTCGCCATCAAGGCATCCGGGGTTTCGCTCGCCCGCGTCATGGCCCCTTTGATGGGGATGTCCCTGCTCATCAGCATCGGGGCGTTTTTCGTGGGCAACAACCTCGTTCCCCTCGCCTATAACGAAATGTTCACCCTCCGGGACGACATCCTGCATACGAAGAACGAAATCCGGATTCCTTCCGGGACGTTTTACGAGGGCATCGAAGGGTATGTTCTCCGTGTGCAGCGGCAGGACAAGAAAACCGGCGTCCTGCACGACGTAATGGTCTATGACCATACGGGCCACAAAGGCAATACCAACGTGACCATCGCCGACTCTGCCGTCCTCAAGCTGTCGAAAGCCAAGGATTACCTGACTTTTTCGCTTTACAACGGCGTGAATTATCAGGAAGACAACAGCCGTTCCTACCAGGACACGACCCTGGGCCTGCAGCGCATCCAGTTCTCCCGCCAGGCGCTGCTGATTCCGCTGCAGAATTATTCTTTCGAGAAATCGGACTCCAGCCGTTTCGGCGACCAGGTCAAGGCCAAGAGCCTCGTCATGCTGACGGCGGACAAGGATACGCTGGACAAAAGGCGTCGGGAAGCTTTCGACAAGCATTACCGCCAGCTTTGCCGGGGCGGGCTTTTTACCCAGCAGGCCCAGCTGGACACGAGCCGGCGGGCTCCGGACGCGCGCCCTTTCGAAAATGCGCACATGTGGGCATGGAAAGAACTCGACCAGGTCATATCGGCATACTCCGAAGCGGCGTCTTCCGCCGGCAGGGCATGCAGTGAAGTGATGTCGATGAGCCACGACGTGTATGAAACGACTTTTTATTCCCGCCGCACGGATATCGAACTTTTCAAGAAATTCGCGCAGGCGCTGGCCTGTTTCATCTTCTTTTTCATCGGGGCGCCGCTGGGGGCGTTGATTCGCCGGGGCGGACTGGGTATCAGCGCCATCGTGTCGGTGCTGTTTTTCGTCCTCTACTGGGTGGTGGACATCTCCGGTACCAAACTGGCGACGGACGGTGCCGTCAGCCCGCTCCGCGGCGTGTTCGTCTCCACCGCCGTGCTGGCGCCCATCGGCATGTTCCTCAGTTGGAAAGCCGTCCATGACTCCGAATTGTTGAACATGGATGCCTTCAAGCTGTGGCGCAAACGTATCTGGCGGCGTTTCGGCGGCATTTTCCGCAAGACCCGCATCGTCTATATGGGGACGCCGGAATTTGCCGTGGCACCGTTGGAGGCCCTCCTGTCGAAGGGATACAACGTCGTGGGCGTGGTCACGGTGGCGGACAAGCCCAGCGGGCGCGGCCAGAAAATAAACGAAAGCGCCGTCAAGCAATACGCCGTGGCGCACGGGATTCCCGTCCTGCAGCCGCTCAAACTCAAGGACCCGGCATTCCTGGACGCCTTGCGCGCATGGAAAGCCGACCTCTTCGTCGTGGTGGCCTTCCGGATGCTGCCCGAAGAAGTGTGGCGGATGCCGCATCTGGGCACCTTCAACCTCCACGCTGCCCTGCTGCCCCAGTACCGCGGTGCCGCCCCCATCAACTGGGCCGTCATCAACGGGGAACGGATTTCCGGCGTGACGACGTTCATGATTGACAAGGACATCGATACCGGCGGCATCATCCTGCGGCAGGAATGTCGCATCGGGCCGGACGAAACGGCGGGCGAACTGCATGACAAGCTGATGCCCGTCGGCGCGGAACTGGTGGTGCAGACCGTGCAGGGCATCCTGGACGATAACGTCGAGTTGCGCGTCCAGCGCTCCTTCGTCCAGGGGGCGGAAGTGCTGCGCACCGCGCCGAAACTGACCCGCGAACTCTGCCACATCGACTGGAATGACGGTACGGAGCGGATTCGGAACCTCATCCGGGGCCTGTCTCCCTGTCCTGCCGCCTTTACCACGCTGGTTTCCGAAACGGGAGAAAGCGTCAAGCTGAAAGTGTTTGCGGCGTGCAATGCCCCCGAATGGCACGGCAAGCCCGGCGAGGTGTTCAGCGACGGAAAGACCTTCCTGGCCATCGCCACCGCGGACGGTGCCCTCAAACTGCTGGATGTCCAGTTGGAGGGCAAGAAACGGATGGATGTCGCCTCGTTCCTGCGCGGTTGGCGCTATGCCGGCGGCTGGCAGGCCGGTGCGGGGACGTCCAAACGCTGTCTGGATGAAGTTGTATCAGCATAATTCCCCATAGCCATGGCATCTTCCGGCAAATTGCTGCGGACTTTCCGCATCCTGTCCGCCCTGCTTTTCGGGGGCGGGATTACCTGCCTGCTCGCGGGCGTGCTCCATCCCGGCTGGGGCTGGATGGCGCGTCTCCAGTTCCTGCCCGCCGTCCTCCGGCTGGCGGGCGGCTTTACCCTTGGCAATGCGGCCATTGTCCTCGGCCTGCTGCTGCTCACATGGGCCTGCGGGCGCATCTATTGCTCGGTATTGTGCCCGCTCGGGATATTTCAGGATTTGTTCATCCGCTTGCGAAGCTGGCTTGCACAGGCCATCCGGCGGCGCAATGCCAAACGGATACAGGTTTATGCGGAACGGCGGAAAAAAGGCGAAATGCCTGCCCGCCCCCCGCGCCTGCTGCCGGAAATCCGGCCCTTCCCGTTTCGTCCGGCCCATACGGTCCTGCGTTTCGTCCTGCTGTTCCTCCTGCTGGCCAGCCTCTTTGTATGCGGGCAGTTGCTCCTGTCTCTGGTCGCGCCCTACAGCGCCTATGGCCGGCTGGTGCGCGTCGTGGCCGCCTGGGCGACGGGACAAAGCGTTGCCGGGGCCCTGCTGCCGGTTGCGGGTGTGACGCTGGCCGTCATCCTGTGCTGCGCCTGCCTGTGGGGCCGGGAAGGGTGGTGCAACACCGTCTGTCCCGTCGGAACGGTCTTGGGGCTTGTCAGCCGCCACAGTCGCCTGCAAATCCGGATAGACGATGCCGCATGTACCGCCTGCGGACGATGCAGCCGCCAGTGCAAGGCCTCCTGCATCGATGTGGCGAGACGCGAAGTGGACGCCTCCCGCTGCGTAGTCTGTTTCGACTGCCTCGGCGCTTGCGAACACGGGGCGCTTCGTTATGGGAGACCGGTCCGGGACGATGGCCGGAAACCTGCCGGAAAACCCGAAGATGCGGGACGCCGGCGTTTTCTGGTGACCGGCGGCCTGCTCGTGGGCGCGGCGACCCGGCTCCGGGCGGAAAACCATACGGACGGCGGGCTTGCCCCCGTGGCCGCCAAGCAGCCGGTGCAGCGCAGGGAACGGCTTGTGCCCCCGGGAGCGGGCAGCGTACAGGCTTTTTATGCCCATTGTACGGCCTGCCAGCTGTGCGTGAGCAACTGCCCCAACGGCGTTTTGCGCCCCTCCACCGACCCGGCCCACCTGCTGCAGCCCCAGATGGGCTATGAAAAGGGCTGGTGCCGTCCCGAATGTACGGCCTGCCACGTGTGTCCCACCGGAGCCATCCGGCCCGTCCGGCGGGAAGAAAAGATGTCGATTCGCATCGGAACGGCCCGCGTGAACTTGGATTTGTGCTTTGCCTATACGGGCAAGGCGGGCTGCGGGAACTGCGAGCGCCATTGTCCGACCGGTGCCGTGACGATGGTGGCGGCGGAGGACGGAAAACGTTTCCCCGTCGTGGCGGAAAGCCAGTGTATCGGCTGCGGGGCCTGTGAATACCTGTGTCCGTCCCGTCCGGAAAGCGCCATTACCGTACACGGGCTGCATACCCATATCCGAAAATAATTCCCCTATGGACAGAAGAGATTTCATCAAGACCTCCGGCCTGGCTGCGGCAGGCCTCGGCATGGTCGCCTGTGTGCCGGAACTGGGACGGCAGGAAAGTGCGCCGGACAACGAATTCCGGGGAGAGATGGCACAGAACTATCCCGGGACCGGCCTGCTCGGATACGGGTGCATGCGCTGGCCCGTCCTGGCAGACGGCAGCACCATCGACCAGGAAAAAGTGAACGAAATGGTGGACTTCGCCCTGGCGCACGGGGTCAATTATTTCGATTCCGCCCCGGTATATCTGCAGGGGAAAAGTGAGGCGGCCACCGCCGAAGCCCTGCTGCGCCACCCACGGGAGTCGTATGTCATTGCCACGAAATGTTCCAACATGCGGGGGCAGGACGGCTGGGAGATGTATCGGAAATCCCTGGAAATCTACCGGACCGACCATTTGGATTATTACCTGCTCCACAACCTGCAAGGATACGAGAGTTTCAAGCGGCGTTTCCTCGATACCGGCCTGCTGGACAAGTTCCTCCGGGAACGGGAAGCGGGCCGCATCCGGCATCTGGGCCTGTCTTTCCACGGGCAGAAAGAAGGCTTCGACGAACTGCTTGCCCTCCACGGGACCTACCATTGGGATTTCTTCCAGATTCAGATGAATTACCTGGACTGGACGCATCCCACCCGGGACGTGGACGCCCGTTACATGTATGGAAAGCTGGACGAAGCCGGCATCCCCGTCGTCATCATGGAGCCGCTTTTGGGAGGCCGGCTGGCCGATATTCCCGCCGGTATCGGCGCTCGGATGAAAGCGCGCGAGCCCCGGCGTTCCATCGCTTCGTGGGCCTTCCGTTTCTGCGGTTCCTTCCCCCGGGTCCTGACGGTCCTCAGTGGCATGACCTATATGGACCATTTGCAGGATAATCTGCATTCATTCTTGGAATTCAAGCCCTTGGAAGAAGCGGAGATGGCTTTCCTGGAGGACGTGGCGGAAGAGATGGCGCGTTTCCCGCTGGTCCGCTGCACCGGCTGCCAGTATTGCATGCCCTGTCCGTACGGCATCGACATTCCGGGCATCTTCCGTTTCTACAATACGAGCATCAACGAAGATACCTACGTCCGGAATCCGGAGCAGAAGGGCTATGCAAAGCTCCGGCGGCGCTTCCTGGCCGCTTACGACAAAGCCGTGGAAAGCGTGCGGCAGGCCGACCATTGCATCGCCTGCGGCAAATGCGTCAATGCGTGTCCGCAACACATCCCCATTCCCGCCAGACTGCGGGAAATCGATACCTATATCGAATCCGTCAAGCGCGGGGAATAAACACGCGCTATACCTCTACGGCTGTTTCGAATTCGTGGAGGAAACGCAGGTCGTTTTCGAAATAGTGGCGCAGGTCATTGACCCGCCATTTGAGCATCGCGATGCGCTCCAGCCCCATGCCGAAAGCGAAGCCGCTGTATTTTTTGGAATCAATCCCGCTGGCTTCCAGGACGTTGGGGTCTACCATGCCGCAGCCGAGGATTTCCAGCCAGCCGGTGCCTTTGCAGATGTTGCAGCCCTTGCCCTTGCAGATGTTGCAGCTGACGTCCACTTCGGCGGACGGCTCCGTGAATGGGAAATAGGAGGGG
>JAGAFI010000172.1 GCA_017612675.1 Bacteroidales bacterium | reverse complement strand
GGGAAAAACTGGTGCAGGAAGCCATAGCTTCCGCTTTCCGCGTCGCGGCGGTATATCGGCGCGAAGAAATCGGGGAAAGCGCGATGGCCCGCCTGTCCGCCCTTGCTTCGCCCTCGCCCGTGCTGGCCGTCGTGGAGATTCCCGCCGCCCTGCGTACCGGCAGCGAAGACTTCCGGGCGCCTTTGCCTGCCGGACTCTGTCTGGCACTGGACGGCATCCGCGACCCCGGGAACATGGGGACCATCCTGCGCCTGGCGGACTGGTTCGGCATTCCCGATGTGTTCGCCTCCCCGGACTGTGTCGAATTTTTCAACCCGAAAGTCGTACAGGCATCGATGGGGTCCCTCTTCCGGACGCAGTTGCACCGCACGGCACTGCCTGCCTTGTGCCGGCGCTTTTCGGGGGCCGGACGCGCGGTGTACGGAACGTTTTTGGATGGGGAAAACCTCTATGGGCAGGCCCTCGGGGATGATGCGCTTATCCTGATGGGCAACGAAGCGGACGGTATCCGGGAAGAGACGGCAGCCGCCGTGACGGCCCGCCTGCTCATCCCCCGTTTCGGTGCCGTTTCGGGGGCGGAATCCCTGAATGTGGCCGCAGCAACGGCCATCACGCTGGCGGAATTCCGCCGCCGGCAAAGCCAGACCGCCTGCCGATGATGAAACGCTTCCTGCGCTGCCTGTCCGCCTTGTTGCTGGCCCTTACCTGCGCCTGCAGCACCACCCGGGTGCTGCGGGAAGGGGAGTACCGGCTCGCGTCCAACAAAATCGTGCTGGAGGATGGCCGGAAAAGCCCGCTGGACGCCGGAGAATTGAATACCTATATCCGGCAGAAGCCCAATACCTATTTCCTGCTGGGCTGGAATCCGTTCCTGAACCTGTACAACTGGAGCAATCCGGACAGCGACAAGGGCTTTTTCAACAAACTCTGCAAAAAAATCGGCGCGGCCCCCGTCGTGCTGGACCCCGCGCTCGTTCCGGACTCGGAGGAAAATATCGGCAACCACCTGCACTATCTGGGATATTACCACGCCCGGGTACAGGCCCGCATTGATACCGTCCGGCGTCTCGCCCGCGTTACCTATTATATAGAGCCGGGCCCGCGGACGCGCATCGACTCCGTGGTGTACCGCGTACAGGAAGGCGAATTTGCGGCGCATTTCAAGGCGGACTCGGCCCATATGCTGGTTCATGCCGGCGATTTTCTCAACGAAAAAGCCCTCGAAGCGGAAAGCATCCGGAGCGCCGCCTATTTCCGCAATCTCGGATATTATGACCTTGACAAGAATTTCTATGCCTTCGAAGCGGACACGCTGGGAGACAAGAACATCTTGTATTACAACATCCATCCGTTCAGCAGGGGAGAGATGCCGAAGCCGGACTTCCGCTTCCGGAAATACCGTTTCGGAGACGTGTCGGTCACCCGTTCCCGCGACCTGTATTTCCGCGACACGCTCTTCAACAAGCTCTGCACCATCCGGCCCGGTGCGCTGTACCGCGAAAAGACGGTGAACACCAGTTATGCCCGCTTCACCGCGCTGCGCATTTTCAACAACGTCGCCATCCACCTGACCCCCGTGGATACGGCGACCGTGGACTGCAATGTCAAATTGGGCGAATCCAGCCAAATCGGCTGCAAGGCCAACATCGAACTGTCCTCCAATTCCAGCGGCTTGATAGGCATATCCCCGAAACTGACGCTGTACCACAAGAACATTTTCGGGGGAGGGGAGCGCCTGAATCTCGGATTCAGCGGCAATTTCCAATTCCAGCCCAATTCCCCGACGCGCTCGCACGAACTCAGCGTCTCGGCAGGACTCAGTTTCCCGCGTTTCCTCGGGCTGTCGTATGCGGCCTTCAAGGGGCCGAACATCCCGCGCACGGATTTCAAGCTGAGCTATACCTACCAAAGCCGCCCGGAGTTTACACGGCACCTGTCCGATTTTTCCTACGGTTATACGGGACAATGGGGCAAAGACCTGTATTTCAATGTCTATCCGCTCCGTATCGGGTATGCGAAACTGACAGACCTGGACGAAAGCTACCTCCCCGTCATCAGCCAGAATCCCTATCTGTGGGACAGTTACCAGGACCACATCGATGCGGGGGTCGGGACTTCGCTGCTGCTGACCAATACGACGGATATCGTGCCCAGGATTCCGTCCCATTCGGTCCTGTTGAATTTTGACATATCGGGCAACGTCCTCAGCCTCTTCAACCGCTGGATGCCCCTTGAGCAGTATGACGTGTACGATGGCGAGCCGGATGAGATTCCGCCGCAACACCTCTTGTTCGGGGTTCCGTATTCCCAGTATGTGCGGATGGAACTCTCCCTTGCCAAGACTTTCCGCTGGGGACGCGAAAACGGACAGGCGCTTGCCCTGCGCCTGAACGGCGGTATCGGCTATGCCTATGGCAATTCCTATTCGCTGCACTTTGAAAAACGTTTCTATGTGGGCGGTGCAAGCAGCATGCGGGCATGGCAGGCACGTGCATTGGGGCCCGGTTTCAGCCCCGTTGAAACGCTTTTCAAGATTCCCAGCCAGACCGGCGACATGAAGTTGGAAGCGGACGTCGAATACCGTTTCAAGATGTTCTGGAAACTGGAGGGCGCCCTGTTCGCCGAAGCCGGCAACGTGTGGGAACGCGGCGAGCAATATCCGGACTGGCTGTCCAGCATTGCGATGGACTGGGGGCTCGGGCTGCGGGTAAACCTCGATTTCATCCTCCTGCGCGTGGATGCAGGCTTCAAACTGTACGAACCGTGCCGGGCAGCGGGACAGCGCTGGCTGACGCCGGGGCAATGGTTCGGCAAGGATGGTTTCGCAGTGCATTTCGGCGTGGGATATCCGTTCTGAATGATTGAAAAAATGGGTTTTATGGGATATGAAGGTGCGGAAAAGCTGATGGTTTACCAAGTGCTGCCCCGCTTGTGGGGGAACGGCAAATTTTCGGAATGGGACGAAACGACCCTCGCTTACTTCCGCGATTTCGGGGTGGACTTGCTTTGGTTTACCGGGATTCCGCGCCACGCGTCCGGCCTGCCTTTCGTCAAGGGACATCCGGGCTCGCCCTACGCGGTGGAAGACTGGTACGATACAAATCCATATCTCGCTGATAATCCAGAAAACAGGATGGATGAGTTCCGGGCGCTCGTGCGCCGCTGCCATGACGCAGGCCTGCGGGTACTCACCGATTTTATCCCGAACCATGTCGCCCGCAGCTACCGGGGCGCGGCGGTGCCTTATCCGTGGTGCGACGGGGACTGGACGGATACCTGGAAGCTCGATTACAGCCGTCCGGAAACCGAAGCGGAAATGGTGAACGTGCTGCGCTTCTGGGCCGCACAAGGGGTGGACGGATTCCGCTGCGACATGGTGGAACTGGTGCCCTCCGATGCGCTCGGACGCATCCTGGCCGCCGTGCGAAAGGACTTTCCACAGCTGCTGTTCGTAGCGGAAGC
>JAGAFI010000171.1 GCA_017612675.1 Bacteroidales bacterium | reverse complement strand
TAGAAATTCAGCAACACCTGGTCTTTCCGGTATTCCGTCGGCAGGACGACCACCTTGATACCGTTGGAAAGCGTCCACTCGGTGGCGCCGTTCACGACCTGCGCCTCCTGCTTTACCTTGCCGCCTTTGAGCTTGGCAGGATTCACGAATTCCTTTTCGACTTTTTCTTCCACATTCGCCGCAATCTCGGCCCCCTTGACCGCTTCGACGGCGGCCACCAGCTGCGCCTCGGAAGGATAGTTAAGCCCCTCTTTCTGCGGACCTTCACAGAGAATGACCAAATTCTCGTCGGTAATCGCCGCCGCAGCCACCTTGTTGATGACGGCAGGCTGGAGCGCAGGCATAATCATCTTCACCAGTTTGAGTGCCGTGGCGGGCTCCATGTAGGGCTTGTTGTGGAAGAAATGCTGGATGAGCGGATATACGAATTCCGAATTCTGCCGGCTGTCCGCGCCAGTGGCGGCCTTTTCGTAACGGCTGATGATTTCTTCCTTGGCACGGGAAATCTCATCTTCCGAGAAGCCGTAACGCTTCATCTTCTCGATTTCCGTGTAGAAGGCCTGCAAGGAGGACAGCATCTCACCGTCCTTGCACATCAGGGAACCGACGGTGGCGTCGCAGGTCTCGCAGAGTTCGTAAAAGCCGAAGCCGGCATCCATGAAGGGGGCATCGGCCTTCTTGGTGATGTCGTCAAAGCGTTCCGACATGATGTTCCCGACAATGTCTTTCAACAGGTCGGTCATCAGCGCCACGTCCGTATTGTTCATCTGGACGGGCAGCGGCTCATCCTTCCAAAGCACCGTGATGGAAGAACTGGTCGCTTCGGGGTCCGTCACGATGCCCACAATGGGTTCCTCGTTGTCCGGGATTTTGATGACATCCTTCGCCGTGGGGTTCACCGGCGCAGGAATATCGGCAAACAGCGTCTTGATTTTCGCTTCAATCTGGTCGGGATCGATGTCTCCTACGACAATCAGCGCCTGGTTGTCCGGACGATACCATGTCTCATAGAAAGCGACAAGGCTCTCCGGCTTGAAGGTCTCGAGGTTTTCCTGGCTGCCGATGAGCGAGCATTCCGCATACTTGGAGCCCTTGTACAGATAGCGCTTCGACTGCTCGTACATGCGCCACTGGGCATTCCGCCGCGTACGGCGCTCTTCGAGAATCACCCCGCGTTCCTTGTCCATCTCGACCGGGTCGTTGGTCACGAAATGGGAATAGTCATGCATCACGAGCAGGCAGGTGTCGATGATGCCCTCCCGCGTGACGGGGATGTTGTTGAGCATGTACTGCGTGGATTCCACGCCCGTCGAAGCATTGATGTTGCGTCCGAATTCGGCGCCGATCCGCTGCAGATACTCCAGCATCTGCTTGCCCGGCAGGTTCTTCAAACCGTTGAAACACATGTGCTCGAGGAAATGCGCCAGGCCGTCCTGGTCCGGCGTTTCCTGGATGGCACCCACGTGGGTGGCCAGATAGAACTCCGCCCGCTGGGCAGGCTTGTCGTTATGGCGTATGTAATACGTCATCCCGTTGTCCAGTTTGCCCACCTTGACCGCCGGGTCATTCGGAAGCGGCGTCTGTCCATGGGCCGTCATCACGCAGCCCCAAACGGCTGCCAGCAACAAAAACATTTTTTTCATATCCTTCAAAATTTTCATCCGGTTTCCCGGATTTTTCCAATTTTCTTCCTATGCAAGCCCAAACCGGCATGGCTCCCATACCCATGCAAGCGGGCCTTTATGCCGCACCCGTTTCGGGCCCGGCCCTCCCCGGTACACGGCGGCAAAACCGGAACCTGCCGTCCCGCTCTCTTGCAACACAAAGGACCTTACATCGGTCCTCCGAGAAGAGAAGGAGATGCCGGACAACAAGGCAAAAGCGGTCTCGACACCCATATTCCTGCTTGTTACTTCGTTCCGAAAATACGGTCTCCGGCATCGCCGAGGCCCGGTACGATATAGGCGTTTTCGTTCAGGCGCTCATCGACGGCGGCCACATAGATATCCACATCCGGGTGGTCGGCCTGCACGCGGCGGATGCCTTCGGGAACGCTCACCAGACACATCAGGCACAGGTTGTGACAGCCATGCTGCTTGAGCATCGCAAGGGCGTCGCTGGCGCTGCCGCCCGTGGCGAGCATCGGGTCGGTGACTATGACATAACGCTCGCTGATGTCCTCCGGCAACTTGCAGTAATACTCGACGGGACGATGCGTCTTTTCATCCCGGTAAAGGCCGATATGCCCGACTTTGGCGACGGGCACGAGGTCGAGCAGACCCTCCACCATCCCGAGGCCGGCACGCAGAATCGGCACGATGGCCAGTTTGCGCCCGGCGATTTTCCGGACCGTCGTGCGGCAGATGGGCGTGTCGATAAGCCGTTCTTCCAAAGGAAGTTCGCGGGTGATTTCATACCCCATCAGCATGGAAATTTCCTTGAGCAGCTGCCGGAAATCCTTGGACCCGGTGGCGGCATCGCGCATGATACCCAGCTTGTGCTGGATCAAGGGGTGGGCGATTACATGTACTTGGCTCATTTCGTTTCAGTTTCCGTACGGCAAAGTCCGCCATTGCCGGGCCTGCACGGTGGTTTCATGCAAAAAAATGTCCCCTCCGGCCGATTTTTTCCGTACAATTTCAGCAAAGATAAGTATATTTGTGGAATATGTTACGGATAGCCTGCAAAAACACCGGCACCTCTGCCGAATTTTCCGAAGGGGTTACCCTGCTGGAAGCCCTCGAATCGTTTTCTTTCCCGAGACCCTACCCCATCCTTGCCGCCAAGGTGAACAACGTGCTGCAGGGGCTGAAGTACAAATGCTTCAACAACCGGGACGTGGAGTTTCTCGACTACACCACTTACAGCGGGCGCAGCGTCTATTGCCGCTCCCTCTGCTTCCTGCTCAGCAAGGCCGCCCAGGACGTGTTCCCCGGCTGTCAGGTCAAATTGCGCCGCCCCATTTCCAAAGGCTACTACTGCGTCATCCTGAAAGGCTCGCCCCTCACGGAAGAAGACGTCCGGAAAATCGGGGAGCGGATGCGGGAAATCGTGGCCGAGGACCTGCCGTTCCACCGGATTGAAGCACCGCTCGACGAAGCCATCCGCGTCTTCCGGGAAAGGGGCCATGCCGACAAGGTGAAACTGCTGGAGACCAGCGAAGAAATCTATATCCGCTACCATACCCTCGGAGGGACGCCGGACTACTACTACGATGCCCTTGTCCCTTCCTCCGGCTATCTGCAGGTCTGGGAACTGCGCCTGTACCGGGAAGGCATCCACATGCGCCTGCCGGACCGCCACAATCCCGGCGCACTGACCCGTTTCGAGGAACAGGACAAGACCTTCGAAGTGTTCAAGGAAGACCTGCAGTGGAACGCCATCATGGGGCTGGAGAACGTGGGGGATGTCAACCGCGCCTGCCTGAACGGAGAGGCCGCTGACCTGATCCAGGTTTCCGAAGCCCTGCAGGAAAAGAAAATCGTCAAGATTGCAGAAGAAATCAGCGTGCGTTACCAGCGGGACGGCCTGCGCCTGGTGCTGATTACCGGCCCCAGCAGCAGCGGCAAGACGACGGTGGCCAAACGCCTGAGCACCCAGCTCAAGGCCTGCGGCATCAAGCCGATGACCATTTCTACGGACGACTACTTCGTCAACCGGGTGGATACTCCCAAATTGCCGGACGGCAGCTATGATTTCGACAATTTCGACACCGTGGACCACGATACCATGCAGCGGGACATCCTCGACCTGCTGGGCGGGAAGACCGTACAGGTGCCGGAATACAATTTCGTGACCGGCATCCGGGAATACAACGGCAAAACCCTCGCCCTGACCGAAGGACGCATCCTGCTGGTGGAAGGGCTGCACGCCCTGAACCCGGCCCTGACCTGCGACATCCCGGCGGCCAAGAAGTTCAAGATTTTCATCAACACCATCGTCAGCATCTCTTTGGACGACCACAACTGCATCCCGACAAGCGACAACCGCCTCCTTCGCCGGATCCTCCGCGACTACAACAACGGCGCCTTCACGGCCCGCGAAACCATCGCCCAGTGGCCGAACGTCCGCCGCGCCGAGGTCAAATGGATCTATCCT
>JAGAFI010000018.1 GCA_017612675.1 Bacteroidales bacterium | reverse complement strand
TTGTATATGTGGAAAAAATAAGCGATATTTGCATGTTCCCGTTGTGGAACGTACATAGAAAGCGTTAGCTTTTCCTGCCCGGTGAATCTGGACAATTCATGACGATGGCTCAGGAAACTGCAAAGCGCTCGCACGACTATATTGCCAAACAGCATTATAGCGAGTGTGGGTTACTTTGGTTTTCCTTGCCATCGGCAGTCCAGAGCCTACCGGGAGGAAAATGCAAGAGGTAGTCCACACTTTCATTTTGGGTTATTTTTTCGGCACGGGCTACGCCGACATATGAGGCAAGTTTGGCAAGTGTATTCGGTTGGGCACTGGTGCTGGCTCTGGGTGTCACCGGAGCCGTAAGCATTTCATTCATTGTGTTTTCCCGTCCACGGCAGTGGACTGGCATCCATGGGGCCGCTGCCGGCCTTTGCATCATCGTCTCCACCGTTTTCCTGGCAGGGGCCATCGGAACCGGCAAAGCGGTGCGTGAAGTTTCTGCGCTGTCGCAATCGGTCGGACAGGCCGGCTCCCTGGCAGGACGTGTCCTCCGGATGTATTGGCCCGGGGAAGGGGTTCCGGCCACTTTTGACAGTCTTGCGGCGTCCCGGATGGAAGCCGTGCGGAACGCCTTGGTCCGAAAATCCCGCGCCGCCACCGTTTGGGCGACGGTCGTCACGGTCGTCCTGAACCTTTTGTTGCTGCTCTTCCTGTCATCGGCCCCGAAGGCGTCCCGGCCAGACGGAGATCCGGAGTGGCCGGATGACGATCTTGTCGCCGGCTTTGATGTGGACAACATATAATATAAAAAACATAACGTATCATGATGAACATTCCTCAGCAAAATCACATCCTTGTCGGTCTCGGCGGTACGGGCGGGAAAGTATTGAAGGCTTTCAAGAAGCGCCTCTTCCAGGAATTCACCCCGGAAGAACGGAAAAAGCTGCCCGTCGGTTTCCTGTATGTGGATACTACGGACGAAATGATGCACCCGGGCGACAAGAGTTGGCAAGTCCTGGGGGAGAACGCCCAGTTCAACGCCAACGAGTTCCTGTTCATCAAGGGCATCCAGTTGGAGCAGGTGTTTGCCAGTCCGTCCAGCTATCCCGGCCTGAAGGGCATTGTCGGGGACCCCGAAGTCATGCAGAAGTGCATCGGCACGCTGGGTGTCGCGGCCGGGCAGATGCGCCGGGCGGGACGCATTCTCTTCGGGGCCAACATATCCCGGTACCGTGCGGCGATGGAGAACGTGTACAAGCGCGTCAATGACATAAGCAAGGCTTCCGGTACCTGCATTTATATCTTCGGGGGCCTGGCCGGCGGCACCGGTTCCGGTTCCATCGTGGATGTCGTGGCCCAGACCAGAAAGATAGATGCCTTCAAGGAAGAGTATCATACGGATACCGGCGGCGTTGCAGCGGGAACGGACATCGTCGCATTCTGCATGATTCCGGAAGTCCCCTCACCGGCGGGTTGTGATGCAGGACGATACCATGCCAACGGATATGCTGCGCTCAGTGAGTTGAACGGACTCCTGACAAGGGCCTGGAAGCCATATGACGTGACAGGGATGTCGCCTACGGGGCGCCTGGAATTTCCGGGCATCAGCAAGGTTGTGGACGGGGTCATGGTATATACCAACGGTAACGAGAAAGGCGTTACGGTAGAGCCCCATCACGAGTTGCCCAAGCTGGTGTCGGATTTTGTGTTTATGAAAATCTTCCTTGAATACAATGAGCATACGACGGGCGATTTTATACGCAGCACCACATTCGAGAACATAACGGTTCCCAACGAAATGTTCGAGAAAGCGAAGGGCGGCGCCATCGTTCCTTACCGGACCCGTACCGTGGGTTCCTTCGGCATCAAACGGGTGGTCATCCCGGAAGAAGAAATCAAGGAGTTCTTCACCTGGTCCCTCGGGCGCCAGGCGCTCCTCCAGCTCCGGTACAACAACTGGAACGACGACCAGGGCTACCGCAACGCTCCGGCCAATGTGGACTGGGCCGATTATGTCAAGGGCCAGGACCGGAAACTTGGCAATCCGCTCGAGAACTGGCATTTCTCCGACAAGCACCTGATGCTGGACATTCCCATCCTGCCCTCGGACGAGGGCAAGTGGAGTCCTTTCCAGAGCTATTGGGGCAAGGTGGTCCCCAAATGGCTGGAAGACGCCCAGGGAACGCCCCAGCCCATTGCCAAGCTGAACGAGCTTTGTGCGAAAGGGGTGCAGGCCGGATTCCGCAATGCCGGCGTGGCCGATTTCTTTGCCGGAAAGAAGGACGTGCGGGAAAAGCTGGCTGACGAAATCGTGCAGCGGATGGAGGCGGACCTGTTTGACAAATGGGCCAACGGGACCTTTGCCCTGTACAATCTCTTGGAATTGAGCGATGCCATCATCGCCGAAACCCAGGCCAGAATCAAACTGTTTGAAGACCGTGCCGTCAAGCTGCGGGCGCTTCTTGACAAACTGGAGGGAGAGCGCCAGGCCAAGGCGAAGGAATACAATGATGCCGGCCTCATCATCCGGGGCCTCAAGGGCCGGCAGATGCTGGCCGGTTATGCGGAAGTGATGCAGAAAATTTGCCAGCGCCGCACGGAAGTGGAGGCCTGCGGCTTCGCCCTGGATTTGCTCAAAGTGCTTACCGGGCGGGAGAACCTCCTGCGTTCCCGCCTGGAACAATTCGTGGGCACCGTCAGCGACGCCATTGAAGACAGCGACCGCCAGGTGGGCGCGTTGTGCAAGGACGAGGTGGATACGGACAACCTGGAAGGCACCGTCATCCGGTATTACGACCAGCCGAAGGTGAAGGCCTTTGTCCAGTCCCTCATCCATGACAAGAAGAACCAGGAAAACATCTCCACGGCAGTCCGGCAGGAAATCCTCAGGCTTATCGGCACGGAAAAGACCTTCGCCCGGGCCAATGCCGCCGTGGACGAGGATGCCCTGGTCGGAATCTTTGAAAAAACGGTGCGCGAGAAGGTCATCGCCATCCACGACAATACGCTGGTGGAAGACGGGGAAAAGCTGATCAACCGCAATATCCTGGAGCAACTGAGTGAAAAATACACTTCTGCGGAGGGCTTGCAAGATTTTGCGGCCAAGATCATCTCCGAAAGCGGTGTCCTGGCAAGGTTCAATGCTTCCGAAGTGAACCGGTACGTCAGCAATAACAACTCCGTCGCTGCCGAGATCGGGAAAACGTTCTTTTGCCGCAGGGTGCTGGTGAATATGCCGAAGGTCGAGGGCAAGGAAAAGGTGCAGAAGTTTGCGGAAAAGCTCAAGACCGCTTTGGAAAACGCGACGGACGCAAGTGACGTCGTCAAAGTGGACATGTCCGGTGACAGGATGAATGAAATCACCGTGATGTCCGTGGTATATAGTTTCCCGTTCCGTGTCCTGCATCATTTGACATTCTATAAGGAGAAACTGGATGCCCTCACCACAGTGACGCCTTTTATGCCGGAAACGGAAGTCCGCAAGAACAAGGTCCTTCTCTGGGGAGAAGGTTTTGGCGGAGAAGGGCTTCCCGACCTGTTCGTGGCTCCGGAAAAACAAAAGTCCCAGCTGCGGAAGGAATACATGAGCTGGATACTGCTCGCGTATGTGATGGGCATCATCCGGTATGGGGATATCAGCGACGGAACTGGCCGGAAGATGTACGGAACGGTGGAAACCGACGAGGATACCGGCTTTGAGACCTTGCTGCCGATTGCGGCCAGATTCTCCGAAATCGGTACCAGCGAGCGTTTTACGGAAGATTTCTGCGAAGCCATGAAAGCCGCCGTGGAAGACAGGATGCGGGGCCCCTTCCTGCATGTGGAACAGCGGGTCGCCGAACTCCGCCCCAAGGTGCAGGCACTGCTGAATGAAACGCTTCTCCCGGAAACCGGCAACAACCAGGGCTCCCCGGCTTTCCTGGAATTCCTGGAAGCCGCCAAGAAAGCCATCCAAATCCTGAAAAATTAAACCGATATGACAAAAACGTATAAATGTACCAATTACGGCATCTGCCCGGAGGCAGACCGCGGAACCGTTTTCCAGGAAACAGACCTGGAGGAAGTGGACGGGAAGTTTGTCTGCCCCAAATGCGGGCAGGAACTGGAAGAAATGGTCGGGAAACCGCCCGTGCGCAGGTGGCTGATTGTCGCCGCTGCGGTCCTTGTCCTGGGGGGCGGCGGCGCAGCCGTCTGGTTTGGACTCGGGAAAGACGGAGAGGGGACGGAAACGGTCGCCTCGCCGGAGCCGACGGTCATTTTCTGGTCTGCGGCGGAAGCTGCTGCCGAATTGGGCAAAGAAAGCCCCCTGCCGACAGTTTCCGTGTCCCCGGAAGGCCTGCCGCTTACGTTCTCCTCGTCTGACGAGCGCGTGGCCAGCGTGTCTGCGGCCGGAAAAGTAACGCCGCTCGGAGAAGGGACGGCCACCATCACCGCCGCCTTTGCGGGCAGTCCGGAGCAAACGGCGGCAGCCGCCACCTATACGCTGGTCGTGAAAAAGAAGCGCATACCGACTTCTTACCGGCTTTCGTGGGGCGTTTATGACGGTCCGATGGAAAATGGCCGTCCCCACGGGATTCAGGGCGTCGTGAACGTGACAAGCCGTTATACGATAGACCTGAAAAATGGCCGGGGCGAATGCCGGAACGTGCAGCCGGGCGACCGGATTGTGAACTGCAAATTCGTAAACGGCAGACTTGTTTACGGAATCATCAAGTACAGTTCCGGCGAACAGGAAATCCTTAATATCGGCATTTGATGCTTGCCAGACGCCTCTTTCTTGCCCTGTTTCTCCTTTCGGCGGTCCTGCCGCTGAAAGCGCAGGAATTGCGTTGCCGGTCTATCCTGCTGGAAAAGATGGTGGCGGCGCTTTCCGCTTCGGCTGAACTCGATACGCTCCGGGACGGGCTGCACTATGCGGCCCTGACCCGTTTCGGCGAGCCGCTGACCGTCCGGAAGAAAGGCGGCATGGTGGAGCATATCGGTTTTTCCCTGCTGGGGCCCGCATCCCGGGAAGCATATCCGCAGGCGATTGTGGACTTTCTGGAGCGTTATCCCCTGGTGTTGAAGCTGGCGCTTGACAAAGAGCGGAGCAGTGCGAGGAAAATGCTGGAAGACGGGGTGGAGTGCGTGGAAGGGGACCTGTCTGGCATGGTACACGCGATGTGTGCAGATGCGCTTTCCCAGGAAACCACCCTCGAAAACATCGGCGGCAAGTGGTATTGTTTCCACTGGAAATGCCGGAGCGGCGGCGGGAAGCTTGTATTTCCGATTGACTATCAGCTTATTTCTGGCCGGGATATGCAGGAAAATGAAAACGCGCTTCCCCGGGAAATCCTGGAGGCTGCTTCCCCTTTGCCGGCCTGTGCGGTGCCTGCCGATGCTCCGGACGGAGAGCCGGGCATCTTCGCTGCAGGCGGCAGCAGCTATTATTTTGAAACCCTTTCCTCCAGCCGGTATTTCCGGAAATCGCCGGACGGCGGAATCTCCCCGGTGCTGGATTCCGGTGAGTTCATCCCCTATTGCGCCAACTTGTTTACGGGTGCGGGCGTTCCCAATACATTGACGCTCTCTGTCAAGATGCGGAAATACGGACTTGCCTCCTCGTATTTCAGCGTCCCGCTGGACCAGTGGATTTCCTTTGGCTTTGCGCACGGGTGTGAGCCCTATTGGGGCATCGTTTCCCTTTCGGACGACATGGTTGAGGGCGAACTGATTCTGCACAACGAAGCTTGCGGGTATGACCATGTCCTGCATGTCTGGGCGGATAAAACGGCGGTACGGCAGGGGCGGGGAACCATACAGGGACGCCTGGTTCCGTATATTCCCCTCCACAGTCTGCGGTATCTTTTTGAAGAAATCAAAAAATAAACCTGTATGAAACGAACAATTCTCTTGTTGCTTGTGCTTTTCCTGCCTTTGTACGCAACCTTCGGGCAGGGCACCAAAAAAATCAACGCCATCAAACGTAATACGCGGGATTATGTGTATGCGGAAGCGACGATGGATACCCCGGAAGCCGCTTATAAGGCGGCGAAGGAACTGCTGCTGGTCCAGGCGCGCGAATATGCGAAGGAACATGCCCCCAAATATCAGAAGGAATACTTGAGCATCAAGAAGATATCCGATATCTGCGAGTCTGTGCAGATGCCGCGCGGGAATATGTACAAAGTGTTTGTCTATGCCAAAAAGACGGATATCGTCCCGACGGATGGTGGCGGGCTGGCTGCGGAGGGGCCCGTACCCGGCCCGGTCTTGGATTCGGGCCAGGCCCCTGGCGCGGGGCAGGCCCTGGAGCCGTGGCAGCAGAAGGTGATTGACGAATTGCTGGCCGTTGACACTTTTTCCGCCGCTTGGGAATCGCTCGCGCGGATGAAAGCGGTAGGCCGGGTAAAGAAATACGGGCCGCACGCCGCATGCAGCGATGTCAATGCTGCGTTCTGGCTGATTGGCGATGCTGACGGAAAGGTGCTGACGGTCCTGGGGCCGGATATGGCGGCAGGAAATGGCCGCACGGACTTCCGCAAGGGCATCGCCAACGCGGACCTTTCCGCTTATAGCGGCGCCCCCGCCGTCTGGTTTACCCTTTCCAAACGATAGACACGATGAGAAAGATTGTTTTGTTGCTGATGGCCGCCGGGCTCTTTTTCCCGGCCATCCTGCGGGCGGACGTGGTCTTTGAGATTTCGGAAGGCCTGTCGTCCGACGGCCTGAAAACGCGTGTTGAAAGGCAGATTTCGCGTTTGCTGACAGCCGTCAACGATGCGGCGAAAAGCGGACGGCCCGTGAACTTTTCCGGAATCGACATCGACGACATGGCCTCGTTCAGCATCACCCAGTTGTGGGCCAATGTGCATTTCTGCACCTGTGACGATGAAATCGTGACACGGGCGCTGCGTCGTATCAGCGCCGGACGGCTCAAAGGGTATGAAGTCCGCGACATCGAGATTGAAATGCTGCCGCTGAACGAAAGCTATACCGGCGCGGAAATCCAGGACATCTGCATCGAATTCGATACGTCCGGCAAAATCACGGATTTCAACCTGACACTGGGGATGACCACGTATGTGCAGTTCATGCGCGAGGGAAGCGAACTGAATGATTTGGACAGGCGCATGCAGATTCTGCATTATGTCGAGCAGTTCCGGACGGCCTACAACAAGAGAGACCTCGATTTCCTGGAGACCGTTTTCAGCGACGATGCCCTGATTATTACCGGCAGGGTGGTCCAGCGCGGGCGGAGCGACATCAACCTGCCGCCAGAGATTCAATACACCCGGCAGAGCAAACGGCAGTATCTGGACAACTTGAAAAAGAACGCCTTTGATAAGAATAAAAACGCCTGGCTCAACATCGTCTTTGATGACATCCGTATCAAACGGCACGGGTCCAAACCGAACTATTATGGCGTGACGCTCATCCAGCACTGGAATGCAAGCACCTATTCAGACAAAGGCATTTTGTTCCTCGTCTGGGATTTCACGGATGAAGACAAGCCCAAGATTCATGTGCGGACCTGGCAGCCCATGGAGACGCCAAAGGAAAAAATCATCACGCTGAACGACTTCCGGCTTCCTTGAATGGCGGGAGTTTGTTTGCCATGTGCTGAAAAGTTTGGATATGAAGAAATCAGTCGCGCTCCAGTTGTGCTTGTTCTTGACGGCGCTGTCGCTTTCCGCCCAGGAAATGACGGTGAAGGATTTCCGGACGGACCCCTTCGACATTTCTGCCGTGAAGTTTGAAGTCAAGGACTTGTCCGGTGAGGCCTGTGCCCTGATAAAACTGGGCCTGGTGCTGACGGACGTGGTTTTCGAAGGGGATATCGTCCGCCAGGAATACAAAGAGGGGGAATGGTGGCTGTATATGGTCCATGGCGCCAGCTATCTGCATGTCAAGACCAGAAAATACCTGCCGCTGCGGTATGAATTCCCGGCCAGGCTGGAAATGAGGGTCACATACATCATGCAGGTTGAAGTTCCGCCGGATTCGGATAAGGCCGGACCGGTCGGCAAGATGGAAATCCGTTCAAATGTCCGGGACGCCGACGTCTATGTGGACGGGGAGAAACAGAGCAGTATCCTGCCCTTTGTCTATGAAGGGCCGGAAGGCGAGCACCGGCTGGAGTTGAAAGCCCCCGGATACAATACGGAAAAAACGGTGTTTGCCATACGGCTGCGGCGCAAGGATGTGCTGGTGCTGAAGCTGTATCCGGAAGGGACCATCCAGCTTGACGGGGTTTCCTTTGAGGTGGCTTGCCTGCCCGGCGGGCAGTTCAAGATGGGCTCGCTGGCCCGCTCCGGCCATACCAAGGGCTTCAATTACAACCAGCCGGCCCATTTCGTCACCCTGCGGCCTTTCAAACTGGGGATAACGGAGGTGACCCAGGCGCAGTGGAAGGTAATCATGGGCTATAACCCTTCCGTCCACCAGGGCGACCAATACCCGGTGGAGAACATCAGCTGGTACGAAGCGATGGAGTTTATCAAAAAGCTGAACGACCGGGCCCGGGAAGCATATCCGCAGCAACGGCTCCATTTCCGGCTTCCGACAGAAGCGGAGTGGGAATTTGCCGCCCGTTATGGCGCTACGCCCGACAGAAACTCTCCGTCCGGAGATGGACTGGCCAATCCCGACCTGCATTCCGGTACTGGCAGCCTGATGGGCAATGCCACGTCCGGCACATCGGCCACCATGGCGGTAGGCGCGCACGCAGCGAACCGGGCCGGGCTTTTCGACATGAGCGGCAATGTCGCGGAATGGTGCGCGGACTGGCTTGCGAAATACGGCGCCGATCAGCAGGAAAACCCCGGCGGTCCGGCCAGCGGCGTGCGCAAGGTGGTCCGGGGCGGTTCGTTCTGTGACGACAAGCAATTCCTCAATACGTCTTACCGCGGGCATGAAAAGCCGGACCATACCGGTCCCGGCATCGGATTCCGCTTTGCCCTGGATGACTAAATCTTGTTTTACATAGTTTCACTTATTTACCAACAACCTGTTATGAAAAAAATTGTCTTATCCTTCTGTGTCATGTTCATGGCCATCAACCTGTTTGCCCAGAAGACCACCATTGCCGTCGGTGAAGTGGCCGGAGGCTCCAATGTGGACGCGGAGCGTGTCACGGCCCTGCGGAGCTTGATTATCAGCGGTCTCGCCTCCAATGCGCGCATCAATGTCCTGGACGTGAACAACCTCGGCATGTCCGCCGCCAACGTGCAGCTGGAAAAACTCCAGCAATACAATGTGCAGTACCTGGTGACCGCGAAAATTAACTCCATGAGCGGTTCCCGCACATACTACAGCGGAAGCTATACCTACAAGGCGGAAATGCAATATGTCGTGACCATTACGGATGTCGTGACCGGGCAGGTGGTCGGTTCCCAGGACAAAACGCACTACGGTTCTTCTGCGAAAGGCTACGAAGGCGCGTGTGCCGATACCTTCTCCCTCATCGGTGCCGACATGCGGTCGCTTGTCGGCCAGTATTTCCCGCTCAGCGGCAAGATTGTGTCGATTGACCAGTCTCATCCCAAGAAAGGCGCCCAGACCGTCTATGTCGAAATCGGCAGCGACGTGGGGCTGACCGCCGGAACACCTTTCGACGTCTATCAGGTCGTGGAAGTCGCCGGGCAGCAGGTCCGGAAATCCATCGGCACGGGCCGGGTGAAGGAAATCTCCAGCGGCACGCTGTCCCTCTGCCAGATTACCAAAGGCGGCATGGATATCCAGAACGCCATCAATTCGGATGTGTCGGTATTCATTGTGACCAAGAATGGAATCTGGTGATGACAAGCCGGCCTGGATGCTTATGAAACACGGTTTGCTGGCCGTCCTGGCCATCGTCCTGTCTTTTTTCACGCTGTCGGCCCAGCAAAACAGGACCGGCAGCGTGGAACTCACGGAAGTCGAATCCGGCGGGGATATCCTGACCTTCCTCGTCGAAGGGATTGCCGGGAAGAAGTCCGACGTCATCATTTCCGCCAAGGAGACCCTGTTTGCCCGCCTCCTGTACCAAGGCGTGGAAGGGGTGAATGACGGGAAAAAACTCGTCGAATATGAAAATAAATACTGGCTGACGCAATTCTTCTCCGGTAAGAATGCCCCGTACAATGCCTATATCAACAAGATTGAACAGGACGGACCCGTCCAGAAAGCCGGTACGGAATACACCGGCCGGTACCTGATTATCCTGCATTACAAAGCGTTGCTGAAATGCTTGAAGACCAACGGCATCATCAACCACAGTGATGCGGTTGCCGCAGTGCCCGTCACGAAGACCCGGCCCGTCGGCCTGGCCGCCAGCAAGGAAAAGGCAGCCGCAGCGGCGGCAAAGGCCCGGAAGAAGGCATCCCCGTCCCATCCTTAACAGTTATTATGGATATGAAAACCATCAAAAAATGGATTATGCTGCCCGTGCTGCTCGCGGGATTCCTGGCATGTGAAAAATACGACGATTCCCGGTTGTGGGACAAAATCGATCAGCTGGAAGAGCGGATTGGCGTGATAGAGCAGAAGCTTCGCGGCATCAATACGGACATTCAGGCCCTGCAGGCCGCCGTCAGCGCCCTCCAGTCCCGGCGGGACATCATGAGCGTAGTTCCCATCACGGGCGGGTTCACGATTGTCTTCTCTGACGGACAGTCGTATGATATCGTGAGCGGAAGCGGGAACGGAGAAACAGCCGTCATCGGCGTCAAGGAAGAGGGCGGCAGGTACTACTGGACCATCACCACCGGCGGGACCACGCGCTATCTGACCGACGATGCGGGCAACAAGCTTCCCGTTACCGGGGCGGACGGCGTCACGCCGCGCCTGAAAGTGGACAACGAAGGTTACTGGATGGTCAGCTATGACGGCGGGAGGAATTATGAATATGTCCTGGACGACGCGGGCAACCGCGTCCCGGCCATCGCAGAGTCCGGCTCGGGCTTTTTCCGGGATGTCCGCTATGAGGATGGTATCCTCACGCTGGTCCTGATGGACGGTACGGTCATCACGCTGGATTTGAACGAACAGAAAGACCCGCGCCTGGATGATGTGATTCCGCTCGAAATCCAAACGCGTCTGGCCAAGCATATTCCCCTGTACACCGGCATCAATCCGCCGAATGTGGAAGGGTGTTACCTGCGGTCTCCCGAAACCTGCGTTTTCTGCGAAGATTATGAAACCGGTCATGGATATGCTCCCGGGACAATCATGGCAGATAATTATATACGTTTCAGCAACCAGAATCCGGTCACCAACACCTTGGACTATTCGGGCTGTCAGCTTGAAAACACGGAATGGGGCCCGGGCGCCTTTATCTGCGGACATGGAAACTACTTGTCGGCTTATTTCAATACGGACGGAAAGGACCCCGTGCTCGACGTCACGTTCAAGACGGCGCTTGTCATTTCCGGCACCCTCACGCCCCTGGGTATCCAGGATTGTTACTATGCCTTTATCATGGTAGAAAAACGCGGCGATACCGGCAACCATTACATGGAGGAGGATGTTTTCCGGGTATTTGTGGACGGAGACGGTCTGGCCGTGCGCACGGAATGGCCCCTGCCGGAGACGCAATATGTGGACATGGGACTGCCATCCGGCGTCACATGGGCGGAGATGAATCTGGGGGCGGCACACCCTTGGGAGTGCGGAGATTTCTATTCTTGGGGAAGCATCGCCACCCAGAGCGTCTATGATTTCGATTCTTATCGTTTCTTCGACGTGCAAAACGATAAGATGACCAAATATGTGGCGAGCAGCGAATGGGGGACCGTTGACGGAAAGACCGTGCTCGATTCGGCGGATGATGCCGCCCGTCAGGTACTGGGAAGCCCCTGGCGCATACCGACCATTACGGACTTTGTGGAACTGATTGAAAACAGCACCCGGACATGGACTGTCAGGGAAGGAACATACGGGCTTGAAGTGAAAAGCAAGCACAACGCCAATACCCTGTTCTTCCCGGCGGCAGGTGCGTCGGAAGGAAAGAACGTTACACCTGCCGGCACGATGGGAATCTATTGGACCGCAAACTTGCATGACGATACAACTGTCAATGCCTACAGCTTTTTCTTCTCGGAGAGCCAATATCTGTACACATGGCTGGGGCGGATATATGGCTATTCCATCAGGCCGGTTCGGGGGACGTCTTCAGCCGTCAAAGTGAGCGCCGTCACCTTGAACAAGGGCAGCGTTTCGCTGAAGGTCGGCGAGACCCTGACGCTTTCCGCAACCGTTCAGCCGTCCAATGCGACAAACCGCATGGTGTACTGGACTTCGGAGAATACGGATGTGGCGACGGTTGCCAATGGTGTGGTGACGGCTGTCGCCGCCGGGACCACCCGTATCCGCGTCAAGACATTGGATTCCGGCAAGACGGCATACTGCACGGTCACTGTCAGCGGCACGAAGGCTGCCGTGCCGACATCCCGGGAACCGGTCGTTTTGCGGGATATGGCCGTTATGGCATCCGCCCGAATGAGCAAATAACCATTATCAACATTTTTATAATCAAATTTTTACAACATGAAAAAATCTTTGTTTGCAGTGCTTTGCGCACTCTGCCTGATGGCGTTTTCGGCCCAGGCCCAAAATTCTTCCGAACCCGAGCGTTTCCGGGTAGGCCCGACTGCCGGGCTGGCTTTGAGTACGACCAACCTGGCGGCCTCCCACGCGGCTGTCTTCGGCTTCAACCTGGGCGCACTTGCCACCTACGGCCTTGGCTCCGGGATGTATGTCGAGAGTGGCCTGCTATTCGCAGGAAAGGGTGTGAAATGGACCTATGAAGGGGACCGTTGCAATCCCATCTATCTGGATATTCCCGTCAATTTCGGCTATGAAATCCCAGTTGGCGAGGGCATCAATGCTTTTGCGGAGGCCGGTCTTTATTTCGGTTTCGGCATTGGCGGCAAGATGTACGATGGCGGGACGGGCCGGTCATGGTCTTATTGGAACACCACATGGGAAAATTCCTGGTACTCCGGCGGGACGACCAACCGCTTTGAACTGGGTGTCGGCCTGGCCCTTGGCGTGGAAATCTTCAACGGGCTGCAAATCCGCTTGGGCTACAATGCAGGCCTGACCAAGATAAACACGTTGTCCAACAGCGCCCGTTCCTATGACACCTATACCCTCGGGGTGGCCTGGATGTTCCTGTAAAATGAGATGATACTATGAAACGAACAAGAATCTTCCTGCTGCTTGTCGGGGCCGCCCTGCTCTTCGGCCTGGCCGGATGCGAAAACGACTACGATCCGACGCCTGTCGATTACGGGCGGGCCATCTCCGGCGTTTATGCAGGGAAGCTGCTCTATGGTACTGAAATTGTTGAAGATGCGTATGTCGTGCGGCTGACGCGGGTCTCTTCGTCCGTGGTCTCCATGACCGCACGTTTTTTGGGCAACGACAGCTACAACTTCAACATCAGCAAAGACGGCAACGTGTATTCGCTGTATTCCGCCACCGTGTACAACATGACGACGACCATCAGCGCAAACCAGATGAATGTTACGTATCTGACCGAGGGCGGACTTCTGTTCACCTTCACGGGTTCCAAGGACTGACCACTTTGAAAAAACATGATATGATTAGGTACAAGTCTGTTCTGACAATCGCTGCCGTAGCCGTGCTCGTCGTCGGCTGTACGGACAACACCAGGATTTCCCCTTCCTCCATTGCCAGGGAAGCACAGGCAGTGCTGGAGCGGGGAGCCGGCACGACCCTTTATACAAGGTTCCAGACCGGAACGTTTGAATGCAATGACCCGGAGGCGCGGCTCTCCCTCGCCCAACTGAAGGCGGCGAAGCTCATCAATTATTCCGTCAAGCGCTATGCCTGGTGGGAAAAGACCCGGAGATGGTACAACTTCGCCTATGATTTCCGGGATCACTACATCGTTACGGTCAGCCTGACCTCCAAGGGTGAACGCCTTGTGCTGGACGAAGTCCCGGCTCCGGTGGAAAAGGTGGACAAGGACATGGATTTTGCCGAGTTCGATGCTTCCAGATATGCCTGGGCCAGGAAAGCCGATGCGGAAAACTGGGCGGACATCCCCAATCCGTTCATTGCACCTGATTCCGGTTTGGACGGCGCCGATGACGGAAACGGCCCGGATGAGACGGCAAGCGCGCAGACCCGGGGCAACCGGGCGCCCAAGGCCGTTCCTTCGGGCACGACCCTTTCCGATACGCTGGCTTTTCAGTCCTACTATGCCGCTCTCCGGGACAAAGAAGCGCAATATGTGCTGCTCAAGCTGGGAAAGCGGAAGGTGGTGAAAGTGCGCAATATCCAGGTGCTGAATGTGCTTGCCTCGGCCAAAGCGGAGGTCATCCTGGAAACGGCGGATATCAACGATGCCGGCCGCATCCTGTTCAAAAAGGAAAACGGTTTCAAGGAACTGATGAACGTGAGCCTGGCTTATTACGCGGATAAAGGCTGGAAGGTGGAGGACCTCTCCTTCTGAGCCGGGTGTCATGCACTTGGAAACGAATCACCTGCCTCACGGGCGGTTGTTTCGGACCTTTTGCTGAGGGGCGCAGGCGGCTTCCGGTCGGAAATGCAAATACAAAAGCGTTTCCTTGCCGGAAGTCCGTCTGCTGCTTTTTCCAGCAAACAATTAAAAACACCGATACATGAAGCAAGAACTTTTGTATGCCCCGCCGCAGTGCGCGGTGGAAGCGATGCGGGCAGCGGAACTGCTCTGCACGAGCCCGGAAGCAGGCGGGCTGGAAGAAGTGGGATATGAAGAC
>JAGAFI010000170.1 GCA_017612675.1 Bacteroidales bacterium | reverse complement strand
AGGTTTTCCGGCTTTGCGAGCCAGCCTTCCGCCTGCTTTTCCAACAATGTCCTGCACTGGCAGAATTCTTCGTCCGTGAGCCGGCCCGCACGCAGGTATTCCGTGCTTTGGCGGATGGCTTCCAGGGCCTGGGCGGACGAGGCCGGGCGGACAGCGGCGGGCAGGCCGGCTGGCAATACCGGTTTGGCGGACACGAAGAGCGAGAACCTTTCCGCCGGGAATTGTTCCATCTGTGCTTCCACCTCGGCAAAGGCCCCGATGGGCGCGAGCCGCCGGCAGAGTTCCCGCTCCAGGACGATGCGGGATAGTTGCAGCAGCATCGCATGTTCCGCCGATACAGGCCATGTGCAGGACAGGGATACGTTGGCGCTCTTTTCCCGCTCACCCACCCGGGTCCGGGCGGATGGTACCGTCACCGTTTGCCAGCAGGGGGCCGGCATTTCGCTGACAAGGGGCCGCACGGTGCGGGACGTTCCTGTCCGGAAACCGCCCAGGTAGCGGCAGAGATGTTGCAGGGCGGCGTTCCGGTCCAAATCGCCCGCGAGGACGAGCAGGCCGTTGCCCAGATGGGCGAATTGCCTGTCCAGATATGCCTGCACTTTGTCGGGCAGCTGTTGCCCCAGATGTCCGATGGCTTTGTGGGTGCGGTACGGATGGGCCGGGCGCGACAGGCTGTCCACCAAGGCCTTGATTCCTTCCGTTTCCATCGCGTGCATCCGGATGCGGAGGGCTTCCCCCTCCCGGTAGGCGGCAAATGCCCCGGCGTCCGTTTCCCGTTTGTCTGCAAATGCGAGCAGGGCCTTGAGCAGCAGGGACAACTGCCGGGAAGGCGCTTCGCCGGAAATCCGGAAGTCGGAAAGGGAGATTTCCTGTTTCCAGCAGATGCCGTTTGCTGCGAGCAGGCTGGAGAAATCCGCCCCGCTCATGCCCGCTACCTGCAGCAAGCCGCCCATATCGTTGACAAAAGCATTTTCACCTGCTTCCAGCCGGGGAATGTCCGCCGCCCCGCCCCGAATCATCAGGGCATACCGGAACGTCCCGCTGCCGGGCGTGTGTTTGTAGATGACTTTCATGCCATTGGAAAACGTCCACATCTCCCCGCCGGACACCGGCTCGGGTTCGCTGTTTTTCAGGCGCACCTTGCGCGGGCTGACGGACAGCGGCAGCGTGTCACGTTGGGCATAGGCGGGCGTTTCCGTGGGCGGAACGGCCTCTTTCCATGCTTTTCCGAACAGCGCGGCATACGGGCGGGCGTCTCCGGAGACTCCTTCCGGGAACGACAGGGTCAGGCGGAGGTCTTTCTGCTCATCCAGAAATGCCCGGATGAAATTGTTGAACAGCCGGGCTTCCTGTGCGTCCGGCAGGCGCTTGCCCCGGTACAGGTCGGCGGCGGTCCTGGCCGGAATCAGGTGCGCGTCGTACAGGCACGCTGCGATACAGCGTTCCAGATAGCTGCGGCTTTCCAGTGCCGTGGCCGCGCTCACGTCTTTCGCCCATTTTACCTCGGTGCTGTCCGCTCCGGCGGCATTCAGGGCGGAAAGTGTCCCGGCCAGAATGCCAGTGGCGTCCGCCAGCCGTTCCGGTGTCGTGTACAGGGTGTAGGAAAGCCATTCGTCCCCTTCGGTCTCGTCAGCAGCCACATAACGGAAGCGGGTCTGGGCCAGCGGAACGCCGCGTTGTGTACACGCCGTTTTGATGCGTGCGTCGAGAATCTGCCCGAATGAAAGGAGAAACGCTTTCGTCACGAGGGGCTGCAGGGTTTTCATCCGGGCTGCGTCGGGCCGGGGAAGCCGGTACGTGGCGGTCATGGATGCGGCTGCCGTGCGGACGCCGGACAAGGTGCGGAGCACCAACGTGTCGGACGGCTGCCAGGAATAGGTATCCGCAGGCCTTTCTTCCGCCCGGGGCGGCACGAGGAACGCGAGCATCTTCATCCGTTCCAGCGTGGCGGGGACGTCGATGTCGCCGCACACAACCATCGTCTGGCTTCCGGGGAAAGCCCCGGCCAGGTCGAACAGGACCAGCAGCGTGGAATCGCAGACCGCCTGCCGCGTGAGTCCTGCGTGCTGGAAGCGGAAGATGGTCGAAGAGGCGGTGCGGGATATATATCCGCGCCGGGTGTAGGAAATGCCGTTGTCGCCCAGGTACCGGTATGGGGCCCGCGTACGGAAATGCGGCAGCGCATCCAGGGCTTTCCGGGCCGCATCCGTGTCCCGGCATCCTTTCCAGACCAAGGCAAAATCGGCATGGCCGGGGATGCTTTTGTCCGCTACCATATAATAGGATATCCCGCCCGGAAGTGTGCCCGTCACGATTTCCGGAGCCGTTTCCAGCACGGGAAGCGCCTGTGCCGCTCCCGGAAGGGAAACGGGCAGCAGGGTGAGAAAAAGCAGGTATGGCAGCAGGCGGCGCATAAGTTTTCCGTAAATTGTCACAAATGTAAACAAAAATCACTATTTTTGCATCTGGCCGCTTTGCCCCGCAGGGGTACGGCGCCGGTGGAATTTGCATATTCAGATTAATTTTAGGAAGTATGAAAAAATTGATTGTCACCCTGCTGGCGATGACTTTGGCGCTCGCCTCCGCCTATGCCCAGGATATGGCCAAGGCCACGGAAACGGCAAAACTGGCCAATGAAGCCTTGGTAAACGGCGATTATGATACGGCTTATACCGGTTTCAAGGAAGCGTTGTCGCTTGCTTCCGCTTGCGGGGAAGAGGGCGAAGAACTCGTGGCTACCTGCCAGAATGTTCTGCCTTCCATTGTGAACGCCATGGCCCGGAAAGCCATCCGGAGCAAAGATTATGATATGGCGCTCTCTCTGTTGGACCAGGCCGTTTCCCTGGCCACGGAATATGGCGTGGACGAAGAAGCCGTGAAAGCGAAGGAACTGATTCCGCAGGCGAAAATGTCGAAAGCCAATGACTATCTGAATGACAAGAAATTTGCGGAGGCCGCTGCCCTGTACCGGGAGATTCTGGAGGCGGACGCCACCAACGGCGTCGTCGCCCTGCGTCTGGGGATGGCCCTGCAGAGCGGCGGAGACCTTGCCGGTGCGGAAGAGGCCTATAAACTGGCTGCCGAGAACGGGCAGGACGTGGCCGCCAACCGCCAGCTGGGCACGATGTACCTCAAGAAAGCGGCTTCTGCCTTGAAGGGAAAGAACTACAAGGAAGCGTTGGTGACGGCTGTCAAGTCCGCCGAGGTCTGCGCGACCGCCAATGCCTACAAGATTGCCGGTACTGCCGCCAATGCCCTCGGGCGCAAGTCGGAGGCCATCGAGTACCTTTCCAAGTATTTGGAAATGTCTCCTTCGGCTGGGGATGCCGCCCAGATTCAAGCGGCCATCGACCAATTGAAAACGCAGAAATAATGAAGCTGGAACTCCTCGCTCCGGCGCGGGACAAGGAAATCGGCATCGCAGCCATCGACTGCGGTGCCGATGCCGTTTATATCGGAGGGCCGGCATTCGGCAACCGGCAGAACGCAGGAAACGAGCTGGGAGATATCGCGGAACTGTGTGCGTATGCCCACCGTTTCGGCGTGCGGATATTCCTGACGGTCAATACGGTGCTGTATGATGGAGAGGAGGAGGAACTGCATGCCTTCCTGCTGGATGCGCAGGAAGCCGGTGTAGATGCGTTCATCATCCGGGACGAGCGCATCTGTACGTGGCAGGATATCCGGCGTCCCCTGCACGCTTCCACCCAATGCGCCATCCGCAGCGTGGAACGTGCGCGGTATTTCGAAACGCTTGGCTGCAGGCGCATCATTTTGGAACGGCAATTGAGCCTGGCACAAATCCGGGAAATCTGCGCAGCCGTTTCCTGCGAGGTGGAGTGTTTTGTCCACGGTGCCTTGTGCGTATGCTACAGCGGTGACTGCCGTTTGTCCGAATGGCTGGACGGTCGGAGCGCGGACCGGGGCGCCTGCGTCCAATGCTGCCGTTCCCGTTACGACCTGACGGATGCCGACGGACGGCTGCTTGTCCGGGACAAGGCCCTGTTGTCCCTGAAAGACCTGAACCTGCGGGATTCCCTGGAAGCACTGGCCGATGCCGGCGTCTGCTCGTTCAAAATCGAAGGGCGCCTGAAAAACGCCTCTTATGTCAAAAACGTGGTGCGGGACTATGCACTTGCCCTCGACGGTCTGGTTTCCCGGAGCGGGGGGCGTTACGAGCGGGCTTCGTGGGGGCGGGTTACGGGGGGCTTTGCGCCGGATACCGCCAAAACGTTCAACCGTGGGTACACCACGTTGCTGCTGGATGGCAAGCGGGGACAATGGGCGTGCATGGACGCGCCCAAAGCGATGGGGGAATGCATTGGCGAGGTGGCAGGCATCCATGCGCCGAAGGGCCGGGAAGCCGTCATCCGCATCGTACCCCGGCATGCCGGGCTGCAGCTTGCCAACGGGGACGGTTTCGCTTTTGTCGGACGGGGCGGCATCACGGGTTTCCGGGGCGATGTCTGTTCCGGGCACGAAATCCGTTGCAAAATGCCCGAGGGGCTGAAGCCCGGCATGACGCTTTACCGGAACATCGATGCCGCATTTGAAAAGCAGTTGGAAAGCCGTCCGTGCCGGCGGGAAATCGATGTGGCGCTGCAGGTGCATGTGACGGGACGTTTCAAGCTGGTCCTCACGGCCCGGACCGCCGACGGGCGGTGCGTAGAAAGCTGTTTTCACGCAGACGTGGAAGCGGCGGAAAACCGGGAGCGGGCCGAAGCGATGCTGCGCGAGCAGCTTTCCAAACGCGGGAGCGTCTATGCTTTCCGGGTGACGGAGGTGGCGGCAGAAGGCGCCCTGCCGCTGCTCAGCGCCTCCACCCTCAACGGTATCCGCCGCCTGCTTGCGCAGGATTTGGACGCCTTGCCTTTCCCGCAGGAATCGCGGCAGCAGGGGCATGGCGCTGTCACCATTGTTCCGAAAGCGGAAGACCGGAGCGAACTGATGCGCAGCAAGTACTGTGTCCGCTACGAACTGGGGCGCTGCCCGCGGCAGTGCGGCGGGGGAAGCGCCGCACCGTTGTACCTGACCAACAATGGCCGGCGCCTGGAACTCGGCTTCGACTGCTCCCGCTGCGAAATGACCGTCAAAGCAGCTCAAATGTGAGGATGACATCGCCGAAGCGCCCCGTCACTTCATCTTCCTCCTGAAAGAAAGTCAGTGGCAGCTGGCCGCGCCAGACGATGTCGTCTTTTTCGTTGTAAGGCAAATCCACCGTGAAGCCGTAAGACTTGGAATTGACCTTGACGATGGCTTCGCATTTCCAGTTGGTGCGGGTGCCGCCGTCATCCTCGGTGAGCAGGAAGGCGATTTTGTCCAGTTGGGAGGTAACCTCCGAGAGCAGGATGCAGTCGTACGGCAGTTCCTGTCCCAGGTATTTGCGTTTGACGACAATGACAAAGTCCGTGACGCTTGGCCGGTAGAGTTTCAATTCTGCTTCCGTGCTGGCCGTAAAGCCTTCTACGGAGCCGGCTTTGACGACAAATTCCGACGCCCCGGCAAACCAAGAGTCATAGTGGCGCAACATCTTGAGGGATTTGAGCATCAGGCGGCGGGTATGGGACGCGGGCGCCATCCGTTCCGCTTCCGTTTCCGGACGGGTGGACGAGAAGAGTTCCAAGGGCGTGAATCCCGCGTCCGAATTGCGGTTCAGTACCCACACGGGGCGGCTCCGGGCGACGTTTTCATCGACATAGACGGAATCGACGATATGGATGCCATCCCCGTCCTGGCGCAGTACATAGCCGTAATTCGAACTGGCATCGTAGCCCGGGTCGAAGGTAATCAACGGGGCCTGCTTGCCGTCCCAGTCTTCGCAATAGGGCCAGTACAGCTGGAAATCCGAACTGCTTAGTTCCGACAGCAAGGCCTCGGCGGAAGCGCCGGATTTGGTGGCGCATTGCTCGTGCAGCCGTTGTGCGAGCAGTTCCCGCAGCGGGCAGGCGTAAGATGCGGCTTTCGTGGCTTCCCCGCCCACGCCGCAGCCGGGCGCGGTCAGAAGTTTCTGCAAGGTGTATTCTTCGTCATAACCCTGGGCGGACGACGCGCTGACGGCGTCATGCACTTCCCGCACCTGTTCCGTGCCGATGGGAAGTTCTGAAAAGAGTTTCGCCAGGCTCTGTGTCGTAAAGACGCCCGGTGATTCGGGGGAGGAAACGGGGATGGGCTCCGGGGAGGAGAGGCGGCTGCAGGCCGCGCAGGGCAGCAAAAATGCCCACAAGTAAGAAATCAGTTTCATAGCCGTTCAGTTTTTGCAAAGATGGGAAGAATTATCCATTCTTTTCAAAAAAAACGGATAACTTTCCAAAATGCCTTTTCGCCTTTGCGGACGACCTGTTTTTTAGACAGCAGGAAATGGCATTTGCTGTAAATATCCTGTTTCAGGAGGGCCGGGAAAAGCCTGCGCCCGCTCCCGGCCGGGCCGGGGGATGCCTGTTGATGTGAACGGCTGGTTTTCAGAAACGTACCGAAAAACTGTACCGGGCGCTTGTTTTTTTGCTTTTCTTTGCTATCTTGCGGAAAGTTCGGTGTTTAGACCATCTTCCGGATTGTACGAAAGGAGGAAACGGAATCCGGGAGGTCCGCCGACAGGAAAAGTCCCGAGCCCGTTAAAAACCGTTTCCCATGTCTTCGACCTTTCCCCTGCCGCGTTGGATGCTGTTATCCATCCTGCCTGTCCTTTCTTGCTTTGGCACATCCGTCCTCTTGTCCGCGCAGGACGATGCGCCCGTTTATATGCGGGGTGCATCGGTGCAAGAATATGTTTTGCCGCCCTCGCCAGAACCGGCCAGTGCCGTAAAGTATGCTGGTTTTCCCGTTTCCTGCTACCATGGTTTGGCCGAACTGGACATTCCTTTTTATACATTGACGGGGCGGGAGCTTTGCGTTCCCATCGGTTTGCACTATACTTGCGGGGCTGTCAAGCTGGACGAAATCGGCGGCATAGCAGGTCTGGGCTGGACCCTGCAGGCCGGGGGATGTGTCACCCGGACGGTCATGGACATGCCGGACGAGTTCTGCGAGGCCGGGTTCATGCACAGGATGCCGTCGGAAGGAATGCTTGCGGCCTTGGAAGGGCTGTCCACGGCAGATACCGTGCGGACCTATTTGGAAAGCATTCTCTCGCGCGAGTGTGATGCCAAACGGGACCTGTACCATTACAATGTTTGCGGTCTGTCCGGGAGTTTTCTGCTTCTGGAAGACGGCACTGTTCACCATCTGTCCGGGGACGGCGTCCGCATCACCTGCCGCCGGGCAGCCGATCACGCTGTGGAGGCATTCATCCTGACCGGCCCGGACGGAACCGTGTACGAGCTCTCCGAAAAGGAGACGGCAGCGCACGAAGAAATTCCCATGGATCCGGGACCTCTGGTTTTTTGGGGACATGACGCAGAATGGAGTGCCACTACCGCCTGGCACCTGACCCGGATTACGAGTTGCAGCGGCGGAGAGACTGCTCTGCTGACCTATGCAAACGGAGGTACATGGAACAGTAATGTGTATGAAGACGTTCTGGCCCTGATTATCACCAAAGGCGTCAGCGAGTATGAATGGGACAGCAGACATGCCGGATGTGACATTATCAACAACTATGCTACAAAAGTGCTTTCAAGCATCTCCCTCGCGGGATTCACGGCCTCTTTCAGTTATACATCCAGCTCGGGGAGTCACTATCATACAGACATGAACGGAAGTTCTGCGCAGAACTTTCCTGCAAGCCTGGCATCCATTTCCGTTTCTGCGCCCGGAGGCGGTAATACCCCTTTGGCGCAGATGGTGCTTGGTACGCAAAAAGACCTGTTTGACGGCAGAATTATCCTGAAAGATCTTTGCTTGTACCGCAACGGGACCCTGGACGACCGGTGGGATTTTGCTTACAATACCCGTCAGAGGACGGTTTCCCGGCTGTCGCAGGATTGGTATGGATATTATAATGCTGAAAAAGAATTTGGGGATACCACCCGCATCAATATCAGTCCCTACTCCCTGCAGTCCACGGTTCCTGTGCTCTCCCATGGATTTCCAAATGATGTCCAGGCATCTTACATGGCCCTGTTGGCTGCCGACCATGACGGCGCCCGGACGGAATTTACCTACGAAGGAAATATTTATACTCCCGGCACGAGCGAATCCGTGTGCGTCGGTATCCGGGTCAAGGAGATTCGTGTTTATGACGTGGATTCCCTGCGGCACAAGCGCACTTTCACCTATGAACAACCCGTTGTTGACGGCCCATGGTTTCCGACATTACGGGAATATACAACCATGGATGTTAAGCAGAAGCCGGTCATCATCAATAATAACATTGTGGGGGAGAAATATCAATGGGCGTTCTATGTCCATGAAACGCCTGTTACGGACGGTCCTTCTCTGCAGAGTACGCGTGTGGTTTACGGAAAGGTAACGGAAGACATCAGTGACGGAACGGCGTCAGTTGCGGACACTGCCCGCACGGTCCGGTATTTTTATACTTCCGGCGTACGACGTGCGGAGACGTCTGTTATCGGGCGTTTTCCGTCTCAGTGGGCAGGAATCTATAATTCGCTTACCTATAATCCGGGAGTCGATCCGTGGGCTGGCGTACGGGAGACTGTCGTGGACGGTGGCCCGGCGGACCGGATTCGCCTTATGCGGGAGGAGATTTATGCCCGACCCGGACAGGAAAACGAACACGTCCTCGTCTCTTCTACAGAGTACGAATATGCCGCAGCCGCCCGCGAACCCGTGCTGGCGGAGTATCGCGCACACCGTATCATGCGTCGCATCCAGCCAGCCAATGTCCAGATGTCCGACTATTATCACTATCCGGTATTCATCACATCCTGTCCGGACCGCAAGCCCGTCCGGACGGTCAGGGTCGGTTACCACCCCGGCGGAAACGACACGCTTGTCATTCGCACGGATTGGACAGTCCGCGAGGCGTTGGACGTCCCGTGTCGCATTTCTTCCATGACGACAGAGATTGGGGGACAGCCCCGGCGAATCGCTTATACATATGCGGACACCTGGACGGGCTGTCCTTCCTGGGTGGATACCCTTCGCCGACGCCACTGCCTTTCCGTTCCGCTGAAGACGGCATGGTGTTTCCGTCGCTATGGCTTGCCCGTGCGGGACATCGGGGACGGCGGGCATACGCCCATTCTCCCGGAAGTATATGTTCCCTATAAGGAGGAACGGACCGGATACGGATGGTTTTCCCTTGGCGGCGATGCTGCGGCTGCCCGCCTGCTGCCCGCCAGTCATCTTGAGTACACCCTTGGACGGGAGTCATGGCGAGAGGAGGTTTTGTCCAGGGATATTCTGGGGCAGGTTGCTGCCTTGAAGGAACGGGGGAAGCCCGGAACCGTGGTCCTGTGGAGTTATGGCGGACTATATCCCGTAGCCTTCATCGAGAACGCAGGCATGGCCGCCGTACAGCAAGCCCTTGGCGGGGCGGTAGCCGTGAACACCCTTACGACGGCCTCCGCGCCAAGCGCCGCACAGCTTGCCTCGCTCGACGCCCTGCGGACGGCCCTGCCCTCCGCCCATGTGACGACCTTCACGCACCAGCCGGGCATCGGCATGACCTCCCGCACCGACCCTGCCGGCATCCGGACCACCTTCTCCTATGACAGCGGAGGACGGCTCGCCTGCGTACGTGATGCCGATGGAAACAAAATGGCGGAATACCAGTACAGCCTGCTCAATAACGGGGGACCGGGACGTCTGCATATGCGAAGCCGCCACTACCGGACGAGTTCGGGCAGCAGCTGGGCGGAGGATGTCCGGTGGTGGAACACCCTCGGACTGGTGACCGAGGACATCGCTATCGGTGCCTCCGGCGACGGGCGGGACCTCGTGACCGCATACGGAGCGGACTTCCTGCTGCACGAAGACGCACGCACCTGGCGTCCCTATCCGGCGTCCGGAACGGGCGGCGTTTTCCAGACGTTTGCAGCAGATTCTGCCGCCCTTTGGCACGGCTCCCCGCTTGCCTATTCCCTGAAACGTTATGAGTGCTCTTCACGCGACCGCTTTCTGGCCACGGCGCTGCCCGGGTATGCGGGCGCCCATGAGGACGTCTTGTCCGAGGATGTTCCTGCGGATGCGTGGCTTGCCGCCTTTCCGCCACTGAAGTGGGAGCAGGGGACGGCTGTGGTTGATACCGCCAGCTACGACGGGGCATTGGTAGAAGACAATGTGGTGGATGCCGACGGACGCCGGCGTTCACGCTTGCGCGACCATGCCGGGCGTGTTCTCTCCGCCTCTTTCGGGACCGCCGGACATCCCCTCACAGACCCCGCTCCCACGCGCTATGCCTATGACGAATGGGACCGGCTTTGCGCCGTAGCCGGAGGAGGAGTAAATCCCGGGGATTCCTTGTCGTTGTGGCGCTGCTCCTATGACACCCTCGGGCGGGTGGCGTCACGAGGTATCCCCGGTTCTGTCCGGGAATACTACACGTATGACGCGGAAGACCGCATTGTGGCCGTGCGGCGCGGGCCGTACTTGCTGGAGACTGATTACGATGCCTTCTCCCGTCCCGTCCGCTCTTACCTGACAAAAAACGGCGGGCAGCGGGTGTCGCTGGAGGAACACTGCTATGACAGCTATCCCGCACAGTCCGAATCCCTGCTGGAGATTGCAGACCCGGACGGCATCTGGTCCGGCCCTACGAGAGGGTTGGAAACGTACACGGAGGTGGCGGAAATCGGCCATGACGGCACCATCAGCGGGAATGTCTCACGCCTCTTCCTCTACGACGGCAAGGGACGGCTGTCCCGTATGGCGGAGCGCTTCAACGGAGGGCTCGTCATCGTCACAGACCTGGCGTACAACTTCCCCGGGGAGGTCATCCGCAGAACGGCACGCTGCCTGCGTGGCGGAAGCGAGACGGAGCGCTTCGAAGAGCGGACGGAATATGATGTCCGGGGCCGGGTCCTCTCAATGGCTGCCGACCTGTCGTCGGGCGGTGTCATCGTGGCACGGGACAGCACCACCTTCTCCTACGACACGCAGGGACGGCTTTCAGGAACGGTCTCCCATCCGCTCACGTCGGGCGGTGTGGCGCTCTCCACGACAGACACCTACACGATGCAGGGCCATCTGGCCACACGGACGGTCAACCGGGGGACAAACCAGCTTTTCAAACAGTGGCTTCGTTATGACAATCCCTCCATGTATGACATCGGTCCCTCGTGGACGGGACACATCACGGAGAAGGCCGAAAGCTGGTATTTCCCGGAAATAGGGGGAGGAGTTGAGCCGACTTATGCGTTTGAGGGGTACGCGTATGACTGCGGGGGGCGGCTCAGCCGCGTAAGCGAATCGACCAGCTACGCCACGGACTATCGTTATGATGCGCGGGGCAACCTGCTGTGCGCTGTCCGGACACTTGCCGGGGTAACCTGCGCGACGGACAGCTGCCGTTATGCCGGAGACCGGCTCGACACACTCGTGCGCAGCCCCGGCTGGGGGTGGGTACAGGGGACGCTGGATTTCGTCCATGACTCTCTTGGACGGATGACCTTTGACGGGCTCTCCGGATTGGAAATCGGCTACACCCACCTTGACCGCCCCGCACGGGTCGTGGAATGGGAGAGCGGCGAAATCCGGGCGAAGTACCGGTATCTGGCTGACGGCACCAAGAGCGCCGCACTGGACATGATGGGAGAAGGGTTGGCGTATCGGGGGCCCTTCGTCTTCCGGCAGGCCTGGGATGGCTCACTGGCTCTCGAGAGCGCAGCCTGCTCCTCCGGGCGGCTCTCTGCAGCCGCAGGAGTTGTCCGCTACGTACGCGACCACCTCGGCAGCGTACGGGCCGCCGTCGGGCAGGCCGGGGCGCTTTTCGTTCTGGCCGATTACGATGCCTGGGGAGGGCAGAGCGTGCCATACGGAGGGCAGGACGTCCTGTCTGCACTTCCCGCCGGAACCACCTTCCGCGAAGGCTTCACCGGGCAGGAAGACCAAAACCCGGACTTCGGCTTCAATGCCACTGACCACGGCGCACGATTCTACCCGTCCGCACTCCGGCGCTGGCATACCCCGGACTCCAAGTCCTGGGAACAACCCGGACTCTCTCCCTACGCCTACTGCAACAACGACCCTGTCAACTTCATCGATCCGGAAGGGACGGAAATCTATGTTGCGGATGCTTATCAGCAGCAATTCATGGATGACCTGAAAAAAGTCTTTGGTGATAAGATAAAAATGTTTTCCTTTAATAGTCAAGGGCTTGTTTCGCTTCAAGGAGAACCTCGTGATTTCAAACGGGGGTTGTCCTGGAATCAAAGGGCTGCTTTCAACGGACTATATAGTGCAATGACCGACGAAATAGAAACATCTATTGTGTATGCAGATAGATATTGGCTGCCCAGTCAAAACAGAATCATCGATGTCGTTGCGGAAGAAGGGGGTGGATTGTTTTCCCCTGAGGACAATACCATCGTGATTGCCCCATCCGCAGGTGCAGTAAAGATTGATGTTACATTTCAGTATGATGAGGAAGGACATGAAATAACAATAACTGAACCGATGTCCATTCAACAAACAACAACAACGATTCTATTCCATGAAATCAGAGAAAGAAAACTAAAAGAGGCGCCGGATCGGACATCTGTCATTGATTATGAGAACCATATACGCAGGATACTTGCTCTTCCCAAACGCCCCTATGATGTGCGTCATAAAAAGTCCGGGCCAATAACAATGTCGGAATATAATGAACAACTTACGAAATAATTTGCAGCTTATGAAACCTACCTTCATTTTGGGCGTCCTCCTTGCAATGTCCTTTGTCCTGAACGCCCATGAGCCGGGGTCCTTGCGCCCGCCGGGGATGGATTATTACGGCCCGCGTAAATTAGCGT
>JAGAFI010000017.1 GCA_017612675.1 Bacteroidales bacterium | reverse complement strand
GTCGTATTTACGCTGATGGTCTTGATGCCGGACGTGCCGTTGACGGCCACCTCGCCGGCGTCATATTCGTCATCCGCGAAGGGATGGTACAGGAAACGACCGGCAATGTCGGTGTCGGCGGTTATGGAGATGGAACTGACGGTGGCGTCACCGAGAGCGAGGTTCGTGAACTGCATGCGGGCATAGGCCGTGACATGGTGGAACTGCAGGCTGACTGCGTCGGGAAGGCTTGTGCCCAGTTCATTTGCTGCCGCGATGATCATGGCTTTGGCATCGGGGGTGCCTTCGCCGGATGTCTGGACGGCGGGCAGCTCCATGTTCACCGTATTCGGGTTGTTCGCAGTGCTTCCGTAGAAGCCCATGGCGGCGTCGGCCGGACACATCGCAACGATGTTGTATGTCTCGGCGGTTGCCTCCTTGAACGTAATGTCGAAGAACGGACGACCTGCCTCGTCATATTTGACGTCCGCGTTCAGGCCGCTGGCGAAATTCAGGGAAGCTTTCACTTTGTCTCCCTCGCTCCATGATACGGGATAGCTGTTCCCTTCGGGTGCTCCGAAATATGCACGGGTATCCGGGGTGAGCGCATAAAAACGGACGGCCTGCTCCAGCGTGGCGGGGGCGGCGAGTTCCTTCTGTTGGCATGAAGCCACGGCAATCACAGCTGCTGCGATTGCTGTAACGGATTTAATCAATCGTTTCATCGTCATACAACTGTTAGAATTAGAATGAACCCCAATCGTCGACCGTGCCAGGGTCAATCTGGTTGTCGGTAAGCGAGGTGGCAATCACCTCCTGCCCGCGCACCATGCAGTACGCGATTTCCGGGGCGGCATAGAATCCGGTGGCAGTTTCGCTTTGGTTTGTTTTGAGCATGTTTTTATAATTAAATTTATAAGTGTGCTAAATTACATATTCTGTCTTGAAAAGCCATGCTTTTTTTGTAAAAGTTATCAACACGCAGCGCACCCCGTCTCCGGAACGGAACGCATTTTTCCCCTTTTCGGCGGGAATGGGGGGATAATCGGTATTTTTTTCTATTTTTGTACCCCGATGCGGGAAGTGCTCCCGCCGACAGGAAATATCATCAAACATATACCAATATGAGAAAGAAAATTGTTGCCGGAAACTGGAAGATGAATACCACGGTTCCGGAGGGCGTCGAACTCGCCAAGGCCGTTGTCGCCAAATCCGCCGAAGTGCCCGCGGACGTCAAACTGATTGTCGCTACGCCGTTCACCCACCTGTGTCCGGTGGCGCAGGTGCTGGAAGGTTCGTCCGTCAGCCTGTCTGCCGAAAACTGCGCGGATCAGGAAAAAGGGGCCTATACGGGTGAGGTTTCGGCGGCCATGCTCGCTTCCGCCGGATGCGAATATACGATTCTCGGCCACTCGGAGCGCCGCCAGTATTATGGCGAGACGGATGAAAAACTGGTCGCCAAAACCCGCCTGGCGCTTGCCAACGGACTGAAAGTCATTCTGTGTGTGGGTGAAAAACTGGAAGAACGCGAGGCCGGAAAGCATTTTGACGTGTGCGAGGCGCAGATCAAGCATGTGCTGTACCAGTTCACGGAAGCGGATATGCAGCGCATTGTCATTGCCTATGAGCCCGTGTGGGCCATCGGAACGGGCAAGACGGCCACGGCGGAGCAGGCCGAGGAGATTCATGCGTTTATCCGCAAGGTGGTCGCCGGGAAGTTCGGGGCAGCCGTCGCGGACGACATGTCTATCCTGTACGGCGGAAGTTGCAAACCCTCCAATGCCCGGGAGCTTTTTGCCCAGCCGGACATTGACGGCGGCCTAATCGGGGGCGCGGCCCTGAAAGCGGATGATTTCATCGCCATCGCCCGGAGTTATTGAGGACGCTCCGATAAGAACGGAAAAAGCCGGATCCGACAAAGGACCCGGCTTTTTTGATGCAGTGAAAATTTATTTCTTGGCCTCTTCTACAGAAACCTTGCGGAATTCCTTGAGCGCTTTCATCAGTTCGAGGGCAGCTTTGCGGGCGCGGGCGCCGGCAGCTTTGTTCCCCTTGGCGACCTGGGCTTCTGCATTCTGCTTGAAGAGCTCGATGTTCTCGTTGATTTTGTTGACAAGTGCTTTCATGTGATTTTAGTATTAGAATGTTGATAATAAAGTGTATGCGGTTAAAATCACTCGCAAGATAAATAATCAAAAATTAAAAAGCAAGTGTTTTTTAATTTTTTTGAGCTGTATTGAGTTCTGTCATCGCTTTTTGTGCCCCAGCAAAGGCCCAGGTCCGGATGCCTTTGGCGATTTTTTCGGCAATTGCTTGAAATGCCGTCACTTGTTCCGCCGTCAGTTCGCCGAGGACAAAACCGATTTGGCCGCCTTCCTGGAATTCGTGCCCGACGCCGATGCGGATGCGGGCGTATTGCTGGCTTTCGAGCGTGGCGGCGATGTGCTTGAGCCCGTTGTGGCCGCCGTCGCTTCCGGCCTGCCGCATCCGGACGGTGCCGAAAGGGAGGTTGATGTCGTCACAGATGACGATGACATGCTCCAGGGGGATGTCCAGCTCCTGCATCCAGTAACGTACTGCGTTGCCGCTCAAATTCATGTATGTGGACGGTTTGAGCAGGACGAACAGGCGCCCCCTGTCCCGGAGTTCCGCGACGTCGCCGTAGCGCCGGGTGCTAAAAACCATATCGGATGCCTGGGCCCAGGCATCCAATATGATAAAACCGGCATTGTGTCTCGTGGCGGCGTATTCGGCTCCGATGTTGCCGAGACCCACCACGAGGTAGGTCTTGTCCGACATGCGTGCTTATTCGGCGGTTTCGGCAGCGGCGGCGCTGTTGCGCGTGCTCTTCACCCCGCAGATGATGGCATCTTTGTCCGTCAGGACGCTGATGTTCTCCAGTTTGATGTCGCCGGCCTTGATTTTTTTGTCCAGTCCGAGCGGGGAGATATCCACCTTCACTTCGTCCGGGAGGTTTTTCATCAGGGCGCTGATGCGCAGGCTGCGGGCGTTCTGGTAGAACTTGCCGCCCTGCTGCACACCGACGGCGTGGCCTTCGATGACGAGGGGAACGCTGATGCTGACAGGCTTTTCTTCATTCACGGCCAGGAAGTCCACGTGCAGGCAGATGTCCGTGACCGGATGCCACTGCAGTTCGTGCAGGATGGCGGTGTATTGCTGCTTGCCGTCCAGCAGGAGGTCGATGATGTAGGCGTTGGGCGTGTCGGTCACGGCCTTGAGCGCCTTGGCGCTGACGGTGAAGATGACGTTTTCCAGCCCGCAGCCATACAGGTTGCAGGGGACGAGACCCTGCTTGCGGAAAGCTTTGATGGCGGCTTTTCCCGCGGCTTTGCGGGTCTGGCCATTCAATTCGAAATGTTGCATTACTTTGTTGTTAAAATGTGTTACTCATCCGCGGGATTTCCCGGGACCCATTGCACCAAAACCCGTGGGTTTTACCATGCGGGCGCAAAGATAAAGGAAAAAAATTATTTCACCAAACCGGTCGCCTTGTTCCAGTCCAGCGTCTTGTAATAGGCGTCGAGCTTTTCGCTGCCGTTGGCGGGAAGGTACATGCTCAGGCCGCAGTTGGTGCGCACCGGTATCCGGTCGCAAATCCGGGGGGTGGCCGCCTTGTACAGCACGCAGGCATCCAGCGCCTGCCGGAGTGCGCCTGCGTCCGCTTCCGAGATGCCGCTCTGCACGAGGATGTCCTCGAGGTCGTAGAACCAATGGCGGTCGTCGGTGAAAAAGCCCTGTACCTGGGCGGGATTGACGGCGGCGATGTCCGCGCGGTATTTTTCGAAGAGAACGGCACAGCATCCGGCCAGTTCCTGCATCCGGGCGCAGTTGACGGCGGAGACGACGGCGGTCTGGTTGAAACCGCTCTGGGCGTTGTAATATTCATAGACGTCCCGGATGGCCGCCACGGGGTCTTGCTCCTTGAGCAGGCGCTCGGCGAGGGTCTGGTAGATGAAGCCGTCCCCGATGACTTCCGCCTGTGAAAAACCGATGGTGCCGGCCAGGTCCCGGAAAGCATAGGCCACTTCCGCGCATCCCATCAGGCAGGCGTCGAAAAGGACGTAGTCGAGGTAGAACGGAATGGCTTCCGCCAAATCTTCCACGTTGATGAAATAGTCTTTGTTCTTTACCCGTTCCTGCCCGAAACTGCTGGGGGCGATGCTGCCCCACACATAGTCGCTGTTCGTGGGCTCCCGGTTATAACTGTCATCCGGCATCCAGCCCGTACCGTGGCTGGAAACCAGCAGCCCGTAATGCCGGGACTTGTAATGCCCGCCGACGTATTCCAGGATTTGCCGCATGACGGCAGGGTCTGCAATCGTCGGGGGACTGATAGTCAGCACGGTGTCCCGGATGACCTTGCCTTTCTTGTTTTTCCGGATTTCAATCAGGTGGGAATCCGTCGGGGTTTCATAATCGATGCTGGTCCTGGACAGGTGCGCGAACACCAGCAGGGCCTGGAAATCATTCGGCCCCGGTACGTATGTCCCGTCGCAGAGGTCCTGGATGTCTCCTTTGAAATAAGCGGACAGGTTGTTGTACCCGCACTCGTACAGAAGCAGGACACGGTTGTACGGGTAAGCAGGGTCTTCCGGCCCGACTTTCTCGCATGCGGCGCATCCCATCAGGGCGGCCAGGAACAACAGGATACGTGCGTTCATTCCCACAAATATAGGCAAATTTTTCTATATTTGGACGATGGAAAAAAACTGCTTGTCCCATTATGCCGCTTATCTGCGGGTGGAGCGCCGCCTTTCCAAAAATACGGTGGCGGCCTATGTCGCTGACGTGGCGGGCTTGCTGGCGGCGCTGGACATGCCGCCGGAAGCCGTTGCCGCGGCGGATGTGGCGGCATATCTGGGCGGCTTGTCCGCTACCGTCACGAAGCGCAGCCAGGCGCGGGTCCTGAGCGCCCTCCGCTCTTTTTTCAACTGGATGGTTCTGGAAGGGGAGCGGAAAGACAATCCCTGCGACAGGGTGGACGCCCCGAAACTGGGCCGCTATATCCCGCAGGTGCTGTCCGTAGAAGAGGTGGATGCCATCATCCGCGTGCCCGGGGATACGGATGCGTGGAAGCGGGACCGGGCCATTCTGGAGATGCTGTACGGCTGCGGGCTGCGGGTTTCGGAAGCCTGTTCGCTGCGTATTTCCTGTGTCTATCTCGAAGAACGCTTCGTCCGTATCGTCGGAAAGGGCAACAAGGAACGGCTTGTCCCGCTCGGCGAGATGGCTGCGGAAGCCTTTTCCGACTGGCTGGCGGTACGTCCGGAGCCGCAAAGGCCGGAGTATGCCGATTTCGCGTTCCTGAACCGTTTCGCCGCTCCGCTGAGCCGGGTGTCCGTTTTCAAGATGGTCAAGAGCCGGGCGGCAGCCGCCGGGGTGACCAAGGAAATCTCTCCCCATACGTTCCGCCATTCATTTGCCACGCATCTGATTGAAAACGGGGCGGATTTGCGCGTCGTCCAGGAAATGCTCGGCCACGAAAGCATCCTGACGACGGAGATATATACGCATATCGACCAGCGTACCTGGCAGAAAGCCGTACTGGAACACCATCCCCGCCGGTAATGGCGGGCTGCCTCCCTTTCGTTCAGCCCTTTTCCGCTTCCAGCGCTTTGTTGTAGCACGCGCGGCAGAGGGGTTCGTAAATGTCTTTTTCCCCGAGTACCACGAGGTCTTTGCTCTTGCTCAGGCGGTGGGAATGGTTGGCGAGGTTGCCGCATTTGACGCAGATGGCGTGTACTTTCTGGACATCTTCGGCGATGGCCATCAGGCGGGGCATCGGGCCGAAGGGCTTGCCGAGATAGTCCGTGTCCAGCCCGGCGACGATGACGCGGACGCCCCGGTTTGCGAGGGTTTGTGCCACCTCATACAGGCTGTCGTCAAAAAACTGGGCCTCGTCGATGCCGACCACTTCGATGTCCGCCCCGACGGAAAGCATTTCCGAAGGCTTCGAAATCGGGGTGGAAATGATGCTGTGAAAATCGTGGGAAACCACTTCGACGTCAGAGTAGCGGTTGTCGATGGCCGGTTTGAAGATGGCGATTTGCTGGTTGGCAAACTGGGCGCGGCGCACCCGCCGGATCAGTTCTTCCGTCTTTCCGGAGAACATCGAGCCGCAAATCACTTCGATGCAGCCTCTTTTTTTGTTGTTTTCTGAAAACATCTCGTTATATTTGTGGTTGGCGTATGCAAATATAGCATATTTTTGCTGATGGGAAAAGGAATTTTGTATATCGTGCCGACGCCGGTCGGAAACTTGGACGACATGACCCTGCGCGCTGTCCGGGTCTTGCGGGAGGCGGACCTGATTTTGGCCGAGGACACCCGCACCGCATCCGTGCTGCTGCACCATTTCGGCATTGCCGGGCGCCTGCTTTCCCACCACAAATTCAACGAGCACAGGACGGTTTCCCTCATCCGGGAACGCATCCTGTCCGGCGCCTCCGTCGCGCTGGTCAGCGATGCCGGCACCCCGGGCATTTCCGACCCCGGTTTCCTGCTTGTGCGGAGCTGCGCGGCAGAAGGCATCGAGGTCCAGACCCTCCCCGGTGCGACGGCCTGCATTCCGGCGCTGGTTTCTTCCGGCCTGCCTTGCGACCGCTTCTGCTTCGAGGGCTTCCTCCCGCAGAAAAAGGGGCGCGGGGTGCTTTTGCGTGAACTTTCTACCGAAACGAGGACTATGATATTCTATGAATCCCCCCGGCGTCTGGTCAAGACGCTGGAACAATTCTCCGAATACTTCGGGGAGGACCGGGCCTGTGCGGTGGCCCGTGAGATTTCCAAACTGCACGAAACGCATGTCCGGGGTACGATTGCCTCGGTTTTGTCCCATTTCCGGGAGGCGGAGCCCAAGGGCGAAATCGTCATCGTCGTGGGGGGGAAACCCGCGGCGCCCCGCCAGGAGCACCGGAACAAATACAAGGCGGATGGAGCCGACGGAGCGCCCGCGGAGGGATAACCCCGCTTCCGTGTTCAAGGTCGGCGCAATCTCCCTCGCGTTTTTAATCATCGGTTACCAGGCGGCCCTGTTCATCCACAGGACGAGCGTGCTGCGTATCGAAGCGATGCGGGATTGTCCCGATACGGTTTTTGTCGTGGATGAAGCCCTGGCCCGCCGGGTGCTGGCCGCTCCTGCAGCATCCGATACGGCCCGTCCGGAAATGGCGGTCACCCCGCCGGTTCCGGTCTCGCCGGGCCAGGTCTGTGTCCGCCGGACTGCGTCCCACAGCCCTGTCGTGCAGGCGGTGCGGGCGGCTTCCCGGAAAGTGGAGAGTTTCCGTTTCAATCCCAATACCGTCGGGGAGGACGGACTGCTGCGCCTGGGTTTCAGTGCGAAACAGGCGGCTGCCATTCTGCATTATCGCTCCGCGGGCGGACGTTTCCGGCGGAAAGGGGATTTTGCCCGGTCTTATGCCGTTCCGGATTCTGTGTTCCGCCGGCTGGAGCCGTTCATCGACATCCCGAAAGTGGATTTGAACCGGGCCGATTCCGCGGCGCTGGATGAGCTGCCGGGCATCGGCGGCTATTATGCGAAGAAAATCCTGGAATACCGCTCGCGGCTGGGCGGGTTTTCCTGTCCCGAGCAACTGATGGACCTGTACCGTTTCGGTGCGGAGCGCTATGCCGCCCTGTCTGACCTGGTGTGCTGCTCGCCTCCGCCCCCGTTCCGGATTTGGACCCTGCCGGTGGATTCCTTGCGGCGGCATCCTTACATCCGGGATTACCGGACGGCGAGGGCCATCGTGCTGTACCGGGAGCATACACCGGCGGAACAGCATACCGTCGGCGGACTGGCTGCCGCCGGCATCCTGGATGCGGAAACAGCCGGGAAACTTGCCCGCTGCCGCCTGGAGTAGGGGGCGCTTGCCGGTATCGCAGGCACCGGGGGGCTGGTCTCAAGACACAAAAAGGGGGAACCCCATTCGTGCGCCGCGGGTCCGAAGAAAGTGATGTCCCTGACAGGGGGCGTCAGCGGCAGCCAACGGGGGTTGAGAAGCCCAAAGGGGATGCGTGTAGCGAAGGCTTCCGGAGGAGTGTAGCCTGCGCCCGGAGGCGGAATAACACAAAAAAAGAGGATGGCCGGAAGTCCTAAGACTTTTTAGTCATCCTTTTTTCGGAGCCACTTGGCAGACTCGGACTGCCGACCTGCGCGTTACGAATGCGCTGCTCTACCGACTGAGCTAAAGTGGCAACGGGAATGCAAAGGTAAAACTTTTTTTGTTTATACCAAGGCATTCCCTGTAAAAATTATCAGAACTTCACGTCGATGAACACGGGGACATGGTCGGAAGGCCAGTAACCGTTGTATTTGTCATCTGCCGCCCGGTAACCGGTGAGGGTGACCGGCGCGTTGTAGAAGAAGATGTCGAGCCGTCCGTTGTTGCGTTCCATGTTCTTGTTGAGGTCGAAGGCATTGTAGGTTGCCTTGCATCCCTGCCGGAATCCGCCGGCCTCCGCCACCTGGAAGGCATCCGAATAGACGGCGCGGAACTTCGTCAGGAATTCTTCGCTGTCGGAACTGCAGTTCATGTCGCCGCAGATGAATTGGGGCAGGTTGGCGCTGTTGTAGGATTTGAGCCGCGAAATAATCAGTTCCGCCGACTTGGTCCGGACGGTCGCCATGCTCACGCCGTTGGTGTTGACTTCCAGGTGGGTGGACAGGAAGTAGAACTCTTTGCCGGAGGTCTTGTCTTTCAGCCGCATCCAGACTGCGACGCGCTTGCGCGTGAGTCCGCCCCAGCACTCGGAATTGGAGGCCTTGTCCGGGGTGTCGGAGAGCCAGAAATGCCCGGATTTGACCACGGATACTTTCTTGGCATTGTACGCGATGCCGATGGCCTCGCCATTGGTGCCGTCATCCCGGCCGACGAATTTGAAGGTATAGGCGCTCAGCAGGCTCTTGAGGTCGGTCTGCTGCTTGGCGAGCACTTCCTGCAAGCCGAAAACATCGGGGGCGTATTTCTTGATGATGGCCGCGCAGTTGGCCTTGCGGGCGGTCGTCCAGTCCTTTTCATTGGTGTCAGACGTCGTGTCCAACCGGATGTTGAACGTCCCGAGGCGCAGCGAGGAGTCCGGTACGACGGGCGTCCCGTACAGGCGGCAGTCGAAATTGACATTCTTGCAGGCCGTGGCGATGCCGCTGGTAATCTTTTTGTCCAGCAGATACTTGAAGAAACGGGCAAGGGTCAGGTTGAGCCGTTCCAGCGCGAACTGCCCGTAGGCGCCTTTGGAGAAATTATCGTAGTCGGTCTTGGGGAAGCTGCAATAGTTGGGGAACACCTTGTCGTGGGAAGATGCCCAGCTGCTCATCACCGTGACGAGCGTGTTGATGGTTGCCAGGGGAATTTCGTCGGAACCGAAATTCTCCGCTTCGTACCACGGGGCCGAAGAGTAGGTGTACCCGAGGGCCGCCGGCAGCTGGCTGTTCATCGTCGCCGAGCCTTTGTAGAGTTGCGTGAATGCCTGGCAGGCCACGTCCAGCATCTGCGCCTTCGTGTAGGTCTTGCCGCCGGCGGTGATGGTCGTGCCGGCAGGAAGGTAGTTCACGTCATTGTAGGTGATGTTGTCGTTGACCTTCACCGTCCCGGTGGTCTTGCCCCACGTGTCGAGGATGGTCACGTACTGCGTGGCGAACTCTTCGATGGTACCGGTGGGCACCGGAGGCTGCGGTTCTTCTGGTGTCGTGCCGTTTTGCGTCTCGTACAGCGCGGCGCTGAAGGTCGCGGCGGCGCAGGCGGAGGCGATGTTGCCGGTGATGTCGTTGTCCAGCAAATATTTGTAGAACCTTGCCATGAT
>JAGAFI010000169.1 GCA_017612675.1 Bacteroidales bacterium | reverse complement strand
GACGGCATCGGCATTGCGGCCTGCCTGGCCCTGCTGGCGGACAGTACGCCTACCGGCGCGTTGGAATGCCTGTTCACGATTTCGGAAGAGACCGGCATGGACGGCGCCTTCGCGCTGGAAAACGGCTTCTTCTCGGGGCGGACGCTCATCAACCTGGATTCCGAGGACGAGGGGCAGCTGTTCATCGGATGTGCCGGTGGCTTGAATACCAATATCAAGTTTTCATATACAACTGAAAACCTGCCGGAAAGATTTTCTTACCGGAAGTTGTCCATAAGCGGCGGCATCGGGGGGCACAGCGGTGATGACATCAACAAGGGGCGGGCGAATACCGTCCAGTTGCTGTCCCGTTTCCTCTATGCGTGCCTGCCGTCCGGGCTGCGGCTCGTCTCCCTGTGCGGGGGCGGGAAGCCCAATGCCATCGCCCGCGAATGCGAAGCGGTGGTGGCGGTGCCGGACCCTGCCGCGCTGGAATACGCCTTCGGGCAGTTCCTGGCGGACATCCTGGCGGAATACCACCGGACGGACCCGGATTTGCAGGGGGGCGTGACGCCTTGCGCGGCGGCGCCTGCGGTGGAGGACGGGCTTGCGCGCCGTGTCATCGGCGCCCTGTTCGCCTGCCCGCACGGGGTGGCTGCCATGAGCCAGGACATCGACGCGCTCGTGCAGACTTCCACGAACCTCGCTTCCGTGCGTATGGACGGTCGGGAAATCGAAATCGTGACCAGCCAACGCAGCGCAGCCGCCAGCGAGCGCCGTGCCATGGCCGCAAAGGTACGGGCGGTTTTCGAACTCGCCGGGGCCACGGTGCGCCATCTGTATGAGTATCCCGGCTGGAATCCCGATATCCACTCGCCCGTCCTGGCCCGCAGCGTGGAGGCCTACCGGCGCCTGTTCGGACAGGAACCGGAGGTGAAAGCCATCCATGCGGGACTGGAGTGCGGACTCTTTCTGGAAAAATTCCCCGGACTGGACATGATCAGTTTCGGCCCGACCCTCCGCGGGGTGCATGCCCCGGGGGAGAAACTGGAACTGGCTTCCCTGGACAAGTTCGTCCGCCTGCTGGAAGACCTCGTCGTACATTTTGCGTAACATGGCCATGTTGGTTGCCCCCTCCCTTCTCGCCGCCGATTTCCTGCATCTGGCTGAAGATGTGGAAATGCTTTCCGCGCACGCCGACCTGATACATCTTGACGTGATGGACGGCACATTCGTCCCCAATATCTCCTTTGGCTTTTCCGTCATCGACGCCGTGGCGAAAGTGGCTCGCAAGCCGCTGGATGCCCATCTGATGGTGGTCCACCCGGAACGCTGGTTCAAACGCCTGCAGCAGGACGGGGTGTCGATGGTGAGTTTTCACCTGGAAGCCGCCGGGGAACAGGCGTCCGCCTGCCTGCGGGAAATCCGGGAACGCGGGATGCAGGCGGGACTGGCCGTCAATCCGGATGTTCCCGTGGAAGCGCTGTTCCCGTATGTCGGACAGGCAGATTTCTTTCTGGTCATGAGCGTGTTCGCCGGTTTCGGCGGGCAGGCGTTCATCCCGGAGAGCCTGGGGCGCGTGCAGGCGCTGCGGGCGGAAATCGCCCGACGGGGCTTGCAGACCCCGATTGAAGTGGACGGCGGTGTCAATGCGCAGAATGCGCCCGAACTTGCCCGTGCCGGTGCCGGGATTCTCGTGGCCGGCAGTGCTGTCTTTGCTTCACCTTCCCCGGCGGCTGTCATTGCCGCGCTTCGGGGAGCTTGAACATATATTTTTCAAATTCTTCTTGCAACCTTCGTCTGCCGTCCGTCTCCGAGAGCGCTTGGAAACGACGGCAGATGGCTTTCTGCAGGGCCTGCAATTCTTCATCGAGTCTGTAGGTAACGCCTGTCAGTTCCTTCATGCTCACAGGGTTGGGAATGTCTTCCGGCCAGTTTTCTTCATTGACGTTCAGCCCGATTCCCACGATGCTTTTCGTGATGATGCCCGCTTCGATGACGTTCTCGATCAGGATGCCGCAGATTTTCTTGTCCCCGACCCAGATGTCGTTGGGCCATTTGATACGGGCTTCGATGCCCCGGCTTCCCAGGTAGTCGCGGAGGGCGAGCGTGGTGACGCAGGTAAGCAGCAGCAGGGCGTCTGCCGGCAGTGCGGGTCTGTACAGGCAGCTGAAAGTCAGGTTGCATCCGGGGCTGGCGTGCCAGGTATGGCTGCCCTGGCCGCGTCCCGCCGTCTGTTCGGTGGCGGCAATCACGGACAGGTTGGGGAGCGTATCCATGCGTTCCCGCAGTTCCCGGTTGGTGGAACCGCAGGATTTTAGCCAGATTATGTCGCCTGTTTGGTGGATGGGACCCATTTTTGTTGTATATTTGTTGCTTGTTGTATATTTTGCTGCAAAAATAACGCGATATGTCCAAAAAACAAGATAAAAAGCCCAAAGTGCGTGTCATTCGCCTGAATTTCTCGTGGATGTATCTCCTGCTTCTGCTGGCTGTCGGCTGGATGCTGCTGGGCAACCGGGGCACCTCGCCCGAGAAAATCGAGTGGGCCCAGCTGCAACAGATGATTCTGGAAGGGGACGTCCGGGAAATCCATTATGTCCGGAACGATTTCAAGGGCACCGTTTCCATCCTGCCGGAGCGGATGCGCAAATATGAAGGCCTGTTTCCCGGGGGGGAACCGCCCAAGAGCGCGCCCCAGTTCTTTTTCCTGACGTCCACCCGTTTCGACCCGGAGACGGAGTTCGCCCGTCTTGCGGAGCAGCTGGAAGGCGGGGAGCCGGCGGCGAAGATGCCGAAAGTGGTGATGGAGAGCAGTTCCAGGTTCTGGGAGAACCTGCTGGACTGGTCGCTTCCCCTCGTGCTGCTGGTTGTGATGTGGGTCTTTATGTTCCGGGGCATGCGGGGGATGACCGGCGGGGGAGGCCCCGGCGGGATGAACCCCTTCAACGTGGGCAAGTCCACGGGCAAACTTGCGGAAAAGGACAAGGTGAACGTGACCTTCAAGGACGTGGCGGGGCTGTACGGGGCGAAGGAGGAAGTGATGGAAATCGTCGATTTCCTGAAGAATCCG
>JAGAFI010000168.1 GCA_017612675.1 Bacteroidales bacterium | reverse complement strand
GCACCCAGGCCAGCACAATCATGATGATGACGAAGGGAATCATCCGGCTCATCCAGGTTACGAAACTGATGCTGTACCCGGCGTTCTCCAGGGCGCCGACGGCAATGGCGTTGGGCGGCGTACCGATAGGCGTGCCGATACCGCCGAGGTTGGCGGCAATGGGGATGGACAGGGCCAGGCCGACCTTGCCGGTTTCATTCTCGGGCAGGGCCTTGAGCACGGGGGCGAGGAAAGCGAGCATCATCGCGGCGGTGGCCGTATTGCTCATAAACATCGAAAAGACGGCCATCACCAGCAGGAAGCCCAGCAGGACCATCTTCGGATTTTTGCCGAAGATGCCGAGCAGTCCTTTGGCCATCACGGCGTCCATCCCATATTTGGAGGCGACAATGGCCAGCACGAACCCGCCCATGAACAGCATGACGACCGGGTCGGCGAAGGAAGCCATAATGCTCTTATAGTCCACCAGCGTCCCGAATTCCGGTTGGCAGAAGAAGGCCAGTCCCTTGGTGGAAACCGACAGGAGCATGACGACGATGACAATCAGGGAGGTGGTCCAGTTGGGGATGATTTCGAACATCCACATGAGGGCCGCAAAAGCGAAAATGGCAATCATCCGCTGCTGAACAACGGTAAGGCCTTCAATACCGAAAGCAGTCAGCGGCAGCGCCCAAAGCAAAACCGTAACAATCAGCACGATGGGCAGCAGCACGCAGTACTTGACAGAAAATTTGGTGTTTGACATAATATAATATGAATAATTATCCAAAAATTGCGGCGCAAATTTAGACAATTCTACCTGAATAAACAAGCCAATCCGCCCGCCGGGACACGCGCTTCCCCTCCCCATAAATGGGGATGGCGGGGCCCCGCCTTTTTCCGTACCTTTGCAGCGATACCATGACAAGAGCCTTCCTGACATGCGCCTGTGCGCTCGCCCTCCTGCCGTTTGGTTCCGCCCTGGGCCAGACGGATACGACAGGCATATACGGCGAGCGGAAAGACAGCCTGAACAGCGTCGTCTTCACAGCGCAGGGGCCGGGAAATTTTCTGTCCCGTTCCAAAGCCGTCCGCACCGAGGTCATTTCGGCTGCCGGACTCTGCAAAATGGCCTGCTGCAACCTCGCGGAAAGCTTTGAAAACACCGCCAGCGTCACCGTCGGCTATTCCGATGCCGTGACCGGCGCCCGGCAAATCCGGCTGCTCGGCCAAAGCGGCATCTACACCCAGCTGCTGGACGAGAACCGGCCTGTCCTGCGCGGGATCGCCGCCCCTTTCGGCCTCTCGTTCATTCCCGGACAATGGCTCGAAAGCATCCAGATAGCCAAAGGCGTCAGTTCCGTGCTCAACGGCGCGGAAGCCATGACCGGGCAAATCAACATGGAACACCGCAAGCCCACCGACGAGCAGCCGCTGTTCATCCAGGCATCGGTGATGCACGATACGAAAGCCGACATAAACGCAGCCAGTTCCCTGCAACTCGACAAAACGGGACGCTGGAGTACCGTGCTGCTCGGTCACGCGGACGCCAATTTCATGGAAATGGACAGGAACGGAGACGGCTTCATGGACGACCCGCGGCAACGGCAGCTGAGCCTGTCCAACCGCTGGCTGTATTTCGGGCCGGACGGTACGCAGGTACGCTTCGGCGTCCGGGCCATCTGGGACTACCGGAAAGGCGGCCAGTTGTCCGGTCTGGTCCGTCCGTGGCAGACCGATATCCACAACCGCCACTATGGCGGCTATGTCAAGGCGGGCATCCCCCTGAACGAAGACAACAGCACCAATTTCGCCGCCATCGCGGATTACAGTTACCACGACCTGCAGGCGGGTTTCGGGACGGACAGGCGCTATGATGCCGGCCAGCATACGGCATTCCTCAACCTGCTGTACCAGAACCAATCCCATGAAAACCACCATTTCACGCTCGGAATCAGCGAAATGCTCGACCACTACCGGGAAGCTTTCGGGCGCACGGAAACAAGCACGTTGAGCGACCTCGGCGTTTTCGGGGAATACACCTTCCACGGCGGCGAGCGTTTTTCCGCCATCGTGGGGCTGCGCGGCGACTGGTACAACCTTTCCGGCTTCCACGCCACCCCCCGGCTCACCCTCAAATGGGCACCGGCCCCATGGCTGGTCCTGCGGGCAAACGGTGGCCGGGGCCTGCGCTACAGCATCCCGCTGGCAGACAATTTCGGGGTCCTGAGCAGTTCCCGCCAGCTTGCAGGAGACTACCTGTCGCATCCGCTGGAAGATGCCTGGACCTACGGGGCCAATGCGACCTGGCATATCGGCGGAGCCGACAGCGGCACCTACCTCAGTTTCGACTTTTTCCGCACCCGCTTCTTCGAGCAGATGCTTGTCGATTATCCGGCAGGAGAGCCGGAGCAAATCCGCTTCTATACGCTCAGCAGCCTCGGGGAGAAAGGCCGCTCCGCCACCACCAATTACCAGCTGGACTTCGGCATCGAACCCCTCCCCCGCTTCACCGTCACCCTGACGGGGCGCCTGACGGATGCCCGGCAGACCTTGTCGGGACAGTCGGATGACATCAAGCCCATGACAAGCCTGTACAAGGGGGTGCTGAATCTCCAGTATGCCACCCGGCTCAACAAATGGATTTTCGATTTCACCGCTGCCATCAACGGCCCCTGCCGCGTCTGGGACGTCATGCGCGGATACAAAGGGATGTATGAAAACGGCTATACGGACATTTATCCCCTGCTCTATGCCCAAATCACCAAACGGTTCCGGGGCGTGGACATCTACATCGGCGGGGAAAACCTGACCGATTTCCGGCAGCCGGACCCCATCCTCCATCCCGACGACACCCACCGCTTTGACGCAAGCCTCGTCTGGGGACCGCTGGCGGGCATCCGGCTGTACGCCGGCCTGCGCATCACTTTATGGAAAATATAACCACCCCGCATATGAAACGCAACATATTTTTCGGCATCCTCGCACTGGCCCTGTGCCTCAGTGCCGCTGCCGGCAACCCCAAAAACCGCTTGTGCACCGTCACCTACCGTTCCAGCGTCGAATGCGAACAATGCAGGAAAAAGGTCGAGGCGAACATCGCTTTTGAAAAAGGCGTGAGAGACCTGCAGGTGGACCTCTCGGCGCAAACCATCCGCATCACCTTCGACACGGCCAAGACGGACACCGCCACCTTGGGCAGCGCCATCCGCCGCCTCGGCTACAGCGCCAAGGTCTGCGAAGAATAGTCCGCTATTTCACTTCCACCCAGCAGCCCGGGACAAGGGCGCTTATGCGGTCGTCATACATGGCCTCGCAACTGACCGCGGGCAGGTAGAACCGGCCCGGATAGGTGGCGGTCAGTTCCGTCTGAAGCGTCACGGACTGCCCGGCGCGCAAATCGAAGAAACTGTACACGCGGTCATCCCGGAAATCCTGGTAACGGACCCCGGCGGGATACGCGTAATCCGCCGCATAGAGCCGTTCATTCCGGATTTCCCAGCCGGAAGGGAAGCGCTGGGAAAGCGCGAGGTCCTGCACGTCGGCGCTTCCGGTATTGCTTACCGTCACCACCGCACGGAAACGGCTTCCGCCCGCCAGGGACGCCACGCGGACCGGCGCACCTGCCATATCTTCATACCGCACGGAAACGGAAAGCCCGGACGCATGTGCCACTTCCGTCCCGACAGCCGGGACACCGGATACGGACACCACGGCATACAACGGTGTATCGCCTTTATTCACCACACACAAGGGGCATTGCGTCTCTGCCTTTTCGAGCACCGGAACATCTTGGCGCACAAGCGTTTTAGCAGAAGAAAACGCATATTTCCCACCGGCGGTTTCCACGCTGGCCTTCACGCCGCCCCCGGCATAGGCACGGGCATAATCGGCCATGGCGAACAACGCCCATGCGGTCGCCTGTGTACTCATATAATGGGAAGCATCCTGCAACGAAGCGGCCAGCCGGCGGGCCAGGTCAAATGCCCGTTCCTGCTGGAGCGTCTGCACACAAACCCGCATGGCTACGGCCAGGTTGCGGTCTTCACTGCCATAGGAGGCATCCGCACCGGGCTTCCCCGGCTCCCAATACGGCAAGCCTTCGGTCAGGGAAAGCGCCACCTTTTTCTTGCCGTCCGCGGCATAGGCGGCGGCGAGCATCCACACGGCGGAGCAACCGAGCGAAGCATGCTTGTCCCGCAGGAGATTCATCGTACCGCGCTCCGGCTTTCCGGCAGCCGCAAGGGCATACAAGGCATAGCAACGGGCGAAATCCGCCTCCTTGCTGCGCCCGGCTGCACGGGACAGCGCCTGCACCAAACCGGATTTCAAATCTGCGGGCACAGCATATCCCTTGCCTTCCGCTTCCAGCAGGAAATGCAGGGCATAGGCAGAGCCGAACACAGAGGCTTCCTGCACACCCGGCCAGCATGCGAGGGCGCCGTCGGCAAGGCGGAAACGCTGCAAGCGCCCGATGCCCGCCGTCACGGCCCGGGAAATCCGCGTCAGGGCCGCCGCGTCACACTCGGTCATGGCCGGCAGGTACAGTTGCGGGAACACGGCGGATACCGTCTGCTCCAAACAGCCGTACGGATAAGACATCAGGTAGCCGAGCCGGCGGTCCAACTGGATGGCGGGAATGGAGGACAGTTCCACACTGACGGCATGGGTGCCCGCCACCCCGAAGAGGGTGGCAGCTTCTTCCCGGCGTTCCCCGGCAGCCAGCAGGAAGGTCCTGGAACGGGTCGTTTCCGGATTGGCATGCAGAAGCGCCAATTCCACCCGGCTGACGGACTTGCCTCCCCGGCAACGGGCCGTAACGGTCACCCGGGCGGTTCCGGTGCGGTCTTCCGCCGTCTGCAGGTCAAAATAAGCGACTTCCTGCCCGGCTTCCTGCATCCGCACCCGTTGCGTCTGCGAACCGGAGACGGACAGCGGCCCGGCGGTTTCCATGCGTACCTCCACATCTCCCACGCCGTCTTTCAGGGCCATCAGCGTCACCGGGACCCGGATGGTTTCCCCGGGGCCCAACGTGCGCGGCAGGGTCGCCTGGACCATCAGGGGCTGGGTGACGGACACGGAAGCCGCCGCGCTGCCCTGCGCCCGGCCGTCCGTCGCCACCACCATCGCCCGGAGCGAGCCGACATACTGCGGCAGGGTGACACGGTGCGTCGCCGACTTGCCCGCGGCCAGACGGAACGGCCCGAGATAACTTACGACGGGCGGGAAGCGGTCGGCTCCTTTCCGTTTCAGGGGCCCCGTCCCTTCTTCGTCCCCGCCGACGGCGAACATCTGTTCGATACGGCCGCCGTAAGCGCCGATAATCTCGTCATACCGGTCCCACGTGCGGACGCGCAGGGCCTCTTTGGCATAAAATGCATCCCAGGCATCGGGGGTCTTGAATCCCGTCAGCGACAGCAACCCTTCATCGACCAGCGCCACGACATAATGCATGGCCTGCCCGGAAGCCTCGCGCACCCGCAGTTCCAGGGCCGACTCCGGCCTGGTCTCCGCCGGGACATCCAGTACCGGATGCAGGCGGGAAGACGGGTCTTCCACGGGGATGTTCCGAATACCATACAGCCGGATGGGGGCATCATTGGACACATTCCCGTGCGGCTGAATCAGCGACACGACCGCATAGGCATTGGGCAGCATGTCCCGTGTGACGGGAATCCGGATTTCGGTGCTGCCGCCCTTGCATTCCACCCGCCAGGTACGCAGGATGCGCCCGCCTTTCTCCACCGACACGAGGGCGGAAGCACCCGTCGCGGACGGAATGGTCACGCGGGCCGTCTCTCCCACCCGGTATTTTCCTTTATCCACCAGCATGTTAAGCTGCGTCGAATTCTCGGCGGCATCACTTGCGGCCTCCCGGCCTACCCGGCAGAGCATCGAAGTGGCATGGCCGCCCTGCACATCTGCCACGCGGATATAGTACAAGCCGTCCGGCGCATCCGCCCAGTCGTAGGAGAACGAGCCTTTCCCGCCGGCGGTGGCAAGCGTTTTCGAAAATACGCATTCCTTGTTTTCGGAAGCCATGTAACAGGCCATCGCTTCCGACGCATTCCACCACCAGTCCCAGTCCACATGGTAAATTTCCGCAGACAGTTCGCGTACGCTTACACCTTTCCCGTCCGCATCCACACTGGCTACGTCAAACAGATGGGGTTTGCCGGCCTGCAGGAAGGCATCGCCCCATTCATCCTCGTCCATCCGGGTACGGAGTCCGACATAGGCGGAGAAAGGAGACAGGATATACGAAGCATAGGAAGTGCTGAAATCCCCGCCCGGTTCGAAAGCCTGCATCGTGAAGCCGGCTGTCAGCAGCCCGGGGATGGAAGCGGTTTGCAGCTCGAGCCCGGTATTGATGCGAAGATGCCCCTGCTCGTCCGTCACCGCATCGCCATAATAGAAACGCTGCGATTCGAATACGCGGGCATCATCGCAGAAATCATAATCCGCCCAGCCCCTGAACGCCGTGCGGGCGGGGGCGAGTTCCAGCGACAGGTTCATTTTCAGGCCACTTCCCGGAGCGCCGTACAGCCAGCGCACCGAAACGTCGCCCTCGCAGCCGGTATCCGGTGTCAGGTACGGCCCGGCGAAACGGAGGGCGATATCCAGCTTGTTGGGCTTGATGGTCTCCACGCGCAGCGATTTGCTGAACGTGCGCCCGCCGATGGAGACATCCACCCGCCAGTTGCCGGTGGGAGCATCTTCCGCGGTCACAAAGGGGAAATGGTACAGGTTGGAAGCATCCGTACGGGCGGACAGTTCCTGCACCTGCTGGCCGGCGGGATTCAGCAGCCGGGCCGTAACGGGATGCCCGGCAGGCAGCGGCGTCCCCTCATACATCGTGATGACGCTGACGTGCAACGTATCCCCGGGACGCCAGACGCCCCGCTCCCCGAAAACATACGCCTTGATTCCGCCTTCATGCATGGTTCCACTGACATCGAAACTGCTGGTGGACAAGGCCTTTTCATTCTTGAGATCCAGATAGGCGAAATGCCTGTCGGCTGTCGCGGTCACAAAACGCCCGTCCTGGAGCGCCGGGAAGGACACGTGTCCCTGTCCGTCCGTCCGCCCCTGTGCGAGTTCGCATTGCGTAAAGCTGAAGAGTTTGACGCGCACCCCGGACATGGGCCTCCCCGTCAGGATGTTATACGCATAGACTTCCAGGCCCTCGTCTCCTTTCTTCGCCACCAGGCTGAGGTCGCTGGCAAGCAAATCCACGCTCCGTTCCTCATAGGTGGCGCCATTGCCGAAAGTATAATCGCTGTCCCAGAAATCCTCCTCTTCCAAAGGTTCCCGGCCACGGATTTCCACATGGTAGAGCGCACCGGGGTCGGGCTTCACCAATTCGTCCAGTTCCAGCCCGTAAGTCCGGTACTGCCGGATATGCGCCGCATCCTCCGCCCCGAGCACGAGGGTGGTATCGGCAACCACTTCCGCCACTTTGTAGAGTTCATAGCGGACGTCATAACTGTCCAGCTGCAGGAACTGCAAAATGTTGTGGCTGTATATCTTCTTGACGCGCACCTCGGCGGCGGCATAGGAGACGGCCCCGAACAGCAGGCGCATCCCGCCGCGGGAAGGCAGGATGGAACCTTTGCTGATGAAGCGGATGGCGGGTTCCGCCACCGCACCGCTGTCCGCGGGAACGGACGCATCCGCCTCTTCCAGGGCCTTCGGCGTGGCGGACGAGCCGGAACGGGCACCGGGCCCGTGGCAGGCAAAACAAAGCGAAAGGCACAGAAGCCAGGCGGAAAGGATACGGCGTGTTCTCATATAATTTTGCTACTTTTGTCCATAGATGTCCAAAGGTAAGAAAATACTTCTGATTTCCATCCCCGCCTGCATTTTTGTATGGTATTTATGCTGCCTGCCGCGGGACCTGTTTCCCCGCGCCCTGTCGGCGACGGCCTATGCCGCGGACGGCACCCTGCTGGGCACACGCATTTCAGCAGAAGGACAATGGTATTTTCCGCCTGGCGGTCACGTGCCGGAACGCTTTGCCCGATGCATCATCTGCAGCGAGGACAAACGGTTCCGCCGCCATCCGGGCTTCGACATACTGGCCGCCTTCCGGGCCATCCGGCAGAACATCCGCCAAGGCAGCGTCGTCAGCGGCGCCAGTACCCTGACCATGCAGGTCATCCGGATGAGCCGCCCGCACGCACGGCGAACCCTCCCGGAAAAACTCTATGAGACTGTGCTGGCCACACGGCTGGAATGGCGCTGCTCCAAAGATGAAATCCTCTGCCTGTACGCCTCGCACGCCCCTTTCGGCGGCAATGTCGTGGGGCTTGAAACGGCGGCGCAGCGGTATTTCGGCAAAAGCGGAGACGCGCTTTCGTGGGGAGAAAGCGCCCTGCTCGCCGTCCTGCCCAACGCACCGGGGCTGCTCCATCCCGGACGCGGACGGGAACGCCTGCTGCAAAACCGGAACGCCCTGCTGGACAAGCTGGAACGGCAAGGCATACTGGACAGGACCCAATGCATGCTGGCCAAGGACGAACCCCTGCCGGACAAACCCGTACCGATGCCGGACGAAGCCTATCACCTGCTGGAGCGCTGCCGCCGCGAACAGGGCGACCGCCCTTTCGCCACCACCCTCGACGCTACGCTGCAACGCCGCCTCGGGGACATCGCCGCCAAATATTTC